>JAZSCG010000066.1:0-3535 GCA_045602805.1 Feifaniaceae bacterium | reverse complement strand
CCTCTGCGTCATATCACTGGCTTTGATTGGTGTGTGCCTCGCAGTTGACAGAAAAAAAGACATATATTTGTTGCTTATGTTTATATCGGTATTCGTGTGTAATCTGGGACAGTTTTTAATTTCGGTTGCGCCAACCCTTTCCTTTGCCCTTAACGGTAACAGGGTTGCATATTTGGGTCAGGTTTTTCTGCCCCTGCTGTTACTGAGAATGATTCTGGATTTATGTAATCTCGATTATAAAAAGTGGCTTTTACCCGTACTTTTCCTTATCAGCATAGTCGTACTTTTTGTAACGCTTACGCCGGGATTTTTGCCCTGTTATTATAAAAACGTTTCGATAGCAGTTATAAACGGTACTACGAGGCTTATTCGTGATTACGGTCCTCTGCATTTACTCTATTATGTATATTTATTTTTATACTTTGCGTTGATGTTGCTTGTAATCATACATTCCACAGTGAAAAAGAAAATTACGTCCACGCTTCACACAACCTTTTTACTGTGTGCAGTGCTATGCGGTATTGTAATATGGTTGGCAGAGCAGTTTTTACCTCGCGGATTTGAAATTTTAACCGTGTCCTACGTAATATCCGAAATTTTCATATTGCTTTTGTACGGTATTTTACAGGAGTACGGTATCAGAGGTGAAAACGGAAGCATCATGATCGTAAACACCTCAGCAAAGGCTGAAGAATATTTGTCGGGGACGATTCAGTCGGATGACAGTACAGCGTTGTTTAGTGAAAAGGATATCAGGCATATACTGTCCTGTGAAAAAATCGTCAGCCGTATTACCGAGAGAGAAAAAGAGGTTCTGGAAAGACTGCTTGCCAATAAACAACGAAAAGAAATTGCAGAAGAATTGTTTGTGACCGAGAGTACGATAAAAAAGCATACAAGTTCAATTTATGCAAAGTTTAACGTCACAAACCGATTTGAACTTTATGCAAAATTAAAAAAATACGTTTAATCGGTAAAAAACGCCGTCCATTGAAAAATGGGCGGCTTTTTTTGTGCAAAAACAGGCATGGTAGCCCTAAGTCCACCCCCCTGAAATGCAAAAAGTGACCGAAAGTCCACCCCTTAAACTCGGTAAAAGTAGCCCCGAGGTCAGTGTTCTGAAAACCGATTTTAAAATAAAATTATAGTATAAAACAAAGGAGGTAGTATGATGCTGAGTCCAATTACAAAAAAATATACAGACGAGTCATCAATGAAACAGTTTAGATTTGTTTTCTACTGTGACTGTTGCAGCAAGGCAATCCAGACGCAAGCCTATGACTTCAACAGTGCCTTTGCACAGAAAACGTTTTTGTCCAATGATGAAAAAGAAGCGAGGGCTATCATCTATGCAAGTGAGCATGGAAAGGCTTATGAACGTGCAAACAATGAAGTCAGGTTAAACTTAAACCGTTGCGAAATATGCGGAGATATGATTTGCGAGGATTGCTCCGTATATTCAGACGAGCTTGAAGGCGGTGTCTGCTGCAAAAAATGTGCGGAAGAAAAGGAAAGAATCGCGAAATAAGCGGGGGATTTTATGGATACTGTACAAAACTATAAATGTCCTTGCTGTACGGCACCTTTAGTGTTTGATGCCCAAACACAGACACTGATATGCGAGTCTTGCGACAATACTTTTCCACTTGAAACGATACTGCAAATGACAGAGGGCTCTGCCGATTCCGACGGTATATCGAAATATGATTGGGAAAGTTATACGCCGAGAACTTATGAGGACACAAGCGAAGTTACACTTTCAGATTATTCCTGTCCCTCATGCGGGGCGCAAATTCAAGGTGATGATACACTTGGTTCTACTGTCTGCCCCTATTGCGGTAACTCCACCATTGTTAAAGGACAGTTTGAAGGAACGCTGAAGCCTGATTACATAATTCCGTTTAAGCTAAATAAAAAAGCAGCGATGGAGGTCTTTGAAGGGCAACTGAAAAATGCTCCTTTTCTGCCCGATAACTTTAAAAGCAAAAAGAAAATTGAAGAGATGGCAGGTGTATACGTTCCGTTCTGGACGTTTGACTGCGATTGTGATGCGGCAGTAAGTTACAACGCAGAAAAGATAACTGTATGGAGCGATGCAAATTACAACTATACTAAAACGGATTATTTTAAGTTGTTCCGCAGCGGAAGCATCGGATTTGCCAACATTCCTGTAGATGCCTCAAAAAAGGTTGACGATGCATATATGGAAGCCATAGAACCCTTTAACTATGAAGATGCAGTGGAATTCAGGGGGGCGTATCTTTCGGGATATTTGGCAGATAAATATGACGTATCCGCAGAAGATAGTATAGAAAGGGCAAATGAACGGGTTAAAAACTCAACCATTGAAGCGTTTAACGACACTACCAACCGCTATACAGCGGTGATTCCCGAAAGTACAAGAGTCGGCTTCTCAAACGGCAAAATAAGGTACTCCCTTCTTCCTGTATGGATGCTCAATATCGGATATATGGATAAAATATATAAGTTTGCCATCAACGGACAGACGGGAAAAGTAGTTGGCGAATATCCGATTGACAAGAGTAAAAAATGGAAGTATTTTGGCAAGATTGCCGGCATTGCGTATGTGATAGCGGCGGTTATCGGCTGGATGCTGTTGCATTAAGGGGGTGGTCGGTATATGAAAAAATTATTTTCCTGTGTTTTGTGTACGTTTATCTTGCTTTCTGTGCTGCCCGTATATGCATCATTTGAAAATCCTTCTGTCGTGGATGAAGCAGGGTATCTGATGCAGTCGGAGCTTGATTATCTTTCGGAAGAACTTGACAGAATCAGAGAAAAATATAATTTTGAGATTGCAATTTATACAGAAAGCGATATGACCTCAGGCACAGCCGAGGCAAGTGCAGATGATATTTACGATTATCAGGGATACGGCGCAGGTGAAAACGATGACGGCATTTTGCTTTATATCTGCTCTGACACCCGTGAATATCACTTTACAACACACGGAAAAGGACTTGAGTATTTCAATAAAAACGGGCTTATCTATCTTGAAAGCAAGGTGACACCTTATCTTGAAGATGATGACTACTATAAGGCGTTTTCCGTTTATATTGAAACTGCAGATGAACTTCTTTCGATGGCGAAAGACGGAAACCCGTATAACGAAAAAAGTTTAAGCACGAAATACGTTGTCGGCGTTGTTTTCCTTTGCCTGTCCGTCCCTCTTTTAGTTGCTTATATAATGATGAAAAAGAAACTCAAGAAAATGAAAACGGCGGTGGAAAACGACTACGCGGCAAACTACGTAAAACCCGGAAGTATGGATATATCGGTATCAAGAGATTTATTTCTGTATTCAAGAATTACGAAAACGGAAAGACCGAAATCAAGTTCCGGAACACACACTTCATCCTCCGGCAGAACGCATGGCGGTCGGGGCGGAAGTTTTTAATATGGAGGTAATTATGAAAAGAATTGTATCACTTATTCTGTGTTTGACAATGATAATGAGTTTTATGACGGTTGCAAACGCAGAGCATTATTCAAATTTTACAGACGTCAAATCCGA
>JAZSCG010000065.1:0-4593 GCA_045602805.1 Feifaniaceae bacterium | reverse complement strand
GCAAAGAAATGGCACGAAATTACACTCAGCTTGCTGAAGGGACGATGCTCTTGTCATGGAGCATGCAGCTTGCTTTTATAATCCGCATTATTGTTGCGGGGGTCTGCGGTTGCGTTATCGGTCTTGAAAGGGCGGGAAGGCAGAAGGAAGCAGGTATCAGAACACACATAATGGTTGCAATAGGTGCAGCCCTGCTTATGATAATATCAAAGTATGCATGTCTTGATGTTGCTTTGAAATTTGGATTTAACTATGACGTTTCACGTATTGCCTGCAATATAATGCCTGCAATTTCATTCCTCGGTGCCGGAATAATCTTTGTAAAGAACGATTACATAAAGGGTCTTACGACTGCATCGGGTGTCTGGGTAATGGCAGCTATCGGTATGGCTATCGGAAGCGGTATGTATATAGTAGGTATTTTTGCTACGATTGCTTCGCTGTTTGTTCACTCATTCCTGCATAAGCATCTCAATAAGTTTGAAGGCAGTCCTACAAACGATATATGCGTTACGATGGAAAACAACGTTGAAAATATAAAGCAGTTTTCCGAAAGACTTAAAGAGAGAGATATTTTTGTTGTAACGAGCAAGATTCACCAGAATGAAGACGGTACGATAACCATGAGCATGGCTGTACGAATGAATCAGAGAGTTGATTTTGAAGATACGGTACAGATGCTTGAAGACAATCCTTACATAAAGTCACTTACAATGTAAAAAAAACAGGTTATTTTTACCCTGTTTTTTTATTTTGCTGTGGCAATTATTAGCCTTAGGCGAACGCCTTTGTCGTGATAGCCTCTGAGTGACTGTTTGTCCGTGTTGCAATAAGTGCCCGACCTGTTTTCATATTATGGAAGTACCTCACATAAAACGGGCCTTTTTCAAAATCGAATATTTAGCCCTTCCTTGACATAGCGTTTCTGCCGCCGTCTATCATAATATTTTCACCGTTTATAAACTGACCTTTGTCAGATGCTATAAACAGACATAAATCAACGACTTCCTGCGGTTCACCTGCTCTGCCGAGAAGAGTTTTCAGTTTTGCCATACCGGGTCTTGTGAGAATCGGTCCGGGAGAAACGCAGACGCATCTGATGTTGTGTCTTGCACCGTATTGTGCAATGGACTTGGTAAGACCGTACATAAGGCCTGCTTTTGCACTCGGATAATCCATGCCGTAATCGTCACCGTCCGAGCCGGTTACTGAACCGATGTTAAGTATAAGACCGCTTTTCTGCTCTCTCATTTGCTTTAATACCGCATGTGCAAAATAGAAAGGTCCTTTTAAGTTTACGTCAAGACCCCAATCGTATACGTCAATCGGCACGTCGGGAAACTCGGGGTAAAGAGTTTTGTCAACTTTTCTCATTCTGACTGCCGTACCGCCTGCAAAGTTTACGACGACGTCAATTCTTCCGAAAGCTTCAACCGCTTTGTCCCTTGCATTGCAAATCTGTGCGTAGTCACGAACGTCGCATACGACACCGATTGCACAGCCTTCTCTCTGTGCATTTAGTTCTGCTACTCTTTCATTTAATGCATCTTCGTTTACGTCGCAAAGTACCACGTTTCCGCCGAGATTAGCAAAATTCTGCGCAAACAACAGACCCATTCCGGAGGCAGCACCTGTTGCTATAGCCGTCTGTCCTGTAAAATCCATATTAACACATCCTTAATAGTTTATACTATGAATTATAGAAAACATATCATTCGTTAGCAATATGTAAAATGATATTATTTTGATGTTTCTGATACCGTATTTGCTTATTTCTTGCTTAAATTTGATAATAATGATATAATAAATGCGGAGTGTGGTTGAAAATGAACAGGTTGAATAACATCACCGTTGCAGACGTTACGAACGTAATGGCGGTATTTGCGCCGAAGGGTAAATTTGAAAAAATGAATAACAGAAGATACTATGGGTTATCATTTTGTAAAGAGGGGCAGCTGACTTATACTCATAACGGAAAGAGTTACGTATCAGATCCGCATCACGCAATTATTCTGCCAAAGGGGCAGAGTTACGTTATCCGTGGGGATAAAAGCGGGATATTTTCAGTTATAAATTTTGAGTGTACCGATTTTTTGTGTGACACAATGATAGTGTTGCCTATAGATAATATCGACTTTGTAATGAGGGATTTTGTTCAGATGAAAAATCTGTTCCTTTTAAAGAAAAAAAGAGCAAAAGTAATAAGTTTATTCTACAATATAATTCACACTTTCTCGGAGTCGGCAGGTATTTCGGAAAACAGCATTCTGCTTCCTGCAATAGAGTATATGGAAAATAACTATTCCTCACCCGAACTTACAAATAAAATACTTGCTGAGCAGAGTAACATAAGCGAAGTGTATTTCAGAAAACTTTTTACCGAGCAATACGGCATCACACCCCGACAGTATATTATTGATATGCGCATTAATAAAGCAAAGCAATTGTTGACGGAGGGTATATTAAAAATAAATGCCGTTTCCGAAAAATGCGGATTTTCAAACGTTTATCATTTCAGCCGTCTTTTTAAAGAAAAAACGGGCCTCACACCTACGGAATATCTGGGCCAGAACAGAATTTTTAAGATTTAAAGCAAAACCCCGAAACGAGATTTTCGTTTCGGGGTTTTATTTATTTTGTTGTGGCAATTATAAGCCTTAAACGACCGCCTTTGTCATCTGTCTTGTCGTAGTAACCACGGAGTGAGTATTTGTCCGTATCACTTACTATTTCAAGTGAACTTAAGAAATATGTGCCCGACCTGTTTTCGTATACCTGAAGGTTTGAACCGGTTTTAAAGGTCTGTGAATTGCCGTAAACTTCGCCGTCACCGACCTTTGAAATGCCTACGTAGTTTAATGAAGAGAGGGCACTTAAAGTCTGACCCTGAGTTTTAATCGCAACGGGTCCCGTTGATACGGCAAAAATCTTTGATGTGTTTGAACCTCTGTACGACTGTCCTGCCTGAAGGTAATTATAAGTCAGCGAAGAGGGGGTGATTGCAGGGTCTCTGCTTTTTGTTGTCGAGAGATACTCTGTCACTCGCTTGCCTTCCGAATTTATGTATGTGGCATTTATCTCGGTGAGTATGCCGTAGGAATACATATCGCCCGTAACATTGCTCAGAATGAGGTGCGATATTTCGCCTGCCGTGTTGTATTTTGCAAACTTGAGCATCGACGTCGTGAAATTCACACCGCTAAGTCTGCCCGGGGATACGGTACATATACCGTCTTCGTTGTAATCAAGTATCTGCACGTCGTCGGCAAGGGCATATTTGCCTATTGCCGTTGCAGAGGAATTTACTTTTCCGACAGGCTTTGTCTCGGAGGCAAGCTTTGATATTGACGTACCGCTTGCGGTAACCGATACGCTGACAAGGTCACCCGCCTCTAAAGAGGTCTCTATCGGATACGTGTAGGTCTGTCCGTCGGTTGCCGCAACCGTTACACAGTCCTGCTGATACTCGTAGCCTGCTGCATTTGTAAGCGTTGTCGTGCCAAGCGAAGTTATGATACCGTATATTGCCGTGCTCGTTGTGTCGGCACTTACTGCATAGACAACGGTATTGTCTTTGCCTAGAAGAACAGTAACGGCATCGCCTGCCTTGAAATTGCCGTACATGGAGAACTGTTTTGCCGCTTCGGAAGAGGCATCTATTGAATATGTTCTGCCAGCAACGGTTACCGAGGTCGGATTCGTGCGACTTGGTGAAATTGCATCGACCGTACCTGATACACGGCTTGAATACGCCCAGATTATTGCGGGTGAGTCTGAGTAGTAGACAACATCGTAAAGTGAAATTGCATCAAGTGTGGAAAATTCGTTGTTCTTATATACGGCTGACGAGTGAGCATTTTTTATAGAGGAAGACCACGAGGTGTCTGTTACAACTATCGGGCCGTTCATCGACTGACTCATAAGGTCTGTATAACTGATTTTTCCGTCACTTCCGAGCTTGTAGCCGAGGGATTGGCAGTAAACCGTGCCATTTTTGGTTTTCGCATTAAGCACGTTGTAGAACAGGTTTGCACAGTCAAGCCTCGTCATAGGATCGGGACCTTTTTTGCTGATGTTTTCGTTAAGACCGATTTTGCGGTAGAGTGACAGCGCACCTTCGGGAAAAGGATCTGTATAATCGTCGGCAGTGTAGCCGAGAAGCTTTAAAACAACACTGACCGTTTCCTGAAGTGTTATCGTGTTGTTAGGGCGGAAAGAACCGTCCGTATAACCCGATACGTATCCTGCCCTTGCCGCAATTTTTACGTAGGGTGCCGACCAGTGCTTATACGAAACGTCGGAAAAGAGTGAACTTGCAGAGGTTGATACATCATCTTTATAGGGAGATGCGGCAACCGCCATTTTTGCAAATTCCGCACGTGATACGTTTGATGATAAATTGAGATTGCCTTTTTCGTCACCCTGCATAATTCCTGCACCTGCAAGAACGTCGGTGACGATTGATGAGGCATACACGGGCAGGCTTGATACAAGCATAATCGCTGCCGTCAGCAGACAAATAATTCTTTTTTTCATAAAAACCTCCTGTTTTTTAATCGTGGCGGAGAGCATCTATCGGATTGAGCCTTGACG
>JAZSCG010000064.1:0-3068 GCA_045602805.1 Feifaniaceae bacterium | reverse complement strand
CTTTCCGTCCCAGAAGCAGATAACGTAGTCACATATTTCAGCCATTTTCTGATTTCTTTTTGGCCCTGCGCTTCTACCATATCTTTTCCAATCAGCAGGGCATTTTTCAACTTGAAATCCGTTCTCTTTTGCATAGCGTTCCCCAATAGCGTCAGCCCCACTTGCTCCGCCTGAAAGGATAATGATATTATGTTCTTTTCTGATGTTAGATAAACAAAAATCAATATATGATTTTGCTTCGTCATAGTTATAATAATTTCGACATCCTGCAATTACTACTTTTTTTATCATACAATCACCATTAATATGGGGATTATATCCCCTTAATATTTGTGATTATAATCCCCATAATAATAGCTGTCAAGGGGGATTGTAATGATAGTTTTTGATAAGTTATGGATTACAATGAAAAACAAAGGTTTTTCAACCTATAAATTAAGAGAGCATTGTGGTATAGACAGTAAAACAATACGGCGTTTAAAAGCAAACGAAAATATAGAGACAAAAACACTGGATAAAATTTGTATGGCACTTGATTGTCGTCTTGAAGACATTGCAGAGTTTATTGAAAACAAATAAAAAAGGACTTGGGGTTTCCCAAGTCCTTAAATTTTGTTTAATTACTTATTGAGTGCTTCGTTAACAGCAACTGCGCATGCAACTGTCATACCAACCATGGGGTTGTTACCTGCACCGATAAGACCCATCATTTCAACGTGTGCGGGAACTGATGATGAACCTGCAAACTGAGCGTCAGAATGCATACGGCCCATTGTATCAGTCATACCGTAGGAAGCGGGACCTGCAGCCATGTTGTCGGGGTGGAGTGTACGGCCTGTACCGCCGCCTGAAGCAACTGAGAAGTACTTCTTACCCTGTTCAACACATTCCTTCTTGTAGGTACCTGCAACGGGATGCTGGAATCTTGTGGGGTTAGTTGAGTTACCTGTGATAGAAACGTCAACGCCTTCCTTGTGCATGATAGCAACGCCTTCACGAACGTCGTCAGCACCGTAGCAACGAACCTTTGAACGCTCACCCTTTGAGTAAGCAGTTTCGTTTACAACCTTAAGTTCGCCTGTAAAGTAGTCAAACTTTGTCTGAACGTATGTGAAACCGTTGATACGTGAGATAATCTGTGCAGCGTCCTTACCGAGACCGTTAAGGATAACACGGAGAGGTTCTTTACGAGCCTTGTTTGCACTTCTTGCAAGACCGATAGCACCTTCAGCAGCTGCGAAGGATTCGTGACCTGCGAGGAATGCGAAGCACTTTGTTTCTTCACGGAGAAGCATAGCACCGAGGTTACCGTGGCCGATACCAACCTTACGGTCGTCAGCAACAGAACCGGGGATACAGAATGACTGGAGACCGAGACCGATCTTTTCAGCAGCTTCTGCAGCACTCTTAACCTGATCCTTGATAGCGATTGCACAGCCTACAACGTAAGCCCATGCAGCGTTTTCAAAGCAGATAGGCTGAATGCCCTTAACGATATTATAAGCGTCAACGCCTGCCTTATCGCAGATTTCCTTAGCTTCTTCGATTGAAGAAATGCCGTGCTTTGCAAGTTCAGCGTTGATCTGATCTATTCTTCTTTCATAGCTTTCAAATAATGACATATAAGTTTACCTCCCTCTTATTCTTCACGGGGGTCGATAAGCTTAACAGCATCTTCGACACGTCCGTACTGACCGCTTGCCTTTTCAAGTGCTTCGGCAGCGTCCATACCTTTTCTGATCATTTCCATCATCTTGCCGAGGTGAACAAACTTGTAACCGATAATGGTATCGTTTTCATCTACAGCACACTTTGTGATGTAACCTTCTGCAAGTTCAAGATAACGGGGACCCTTCTTTGAGGTAGCATACGTTGTACCTGTCTGTGAGCGGAGACCCTTACCAAGGTCTTCAAGACCTGCGCCTATCGGCAGACCGTCTTCAGAGAATGCAGTCTGTGTACGACCGTAAACGATCTGAAGGAAAAGTTCACGCATTGCTGTGTTGATAGCATCACAAACGAGGTCTGTGTTAAGTGCTTCAAGAAGTGTCTTACCAACAAGAATTTCAGAAGCCATAGCTGCTGAGTGAGTCATACCCGAGCAACCGATCGTCTCAACGAGAGCCTCTTCAATAACACCCTCTTTAACGTTAAGGCTGAGCTTACAAGCACCCTGCTGCGGTGCGCACCAGCCGATACCGTGTGTAAGGCCTGAAATATCTTTTACTTCCTTGACCTGTACCCACTTGCCCTCTTCCGGAATGGGAGCGGGACCGTGATATGCGCCCTTAGCAAGAGGACACATATTTTCTACTTCCTTTGTGTAATTCATGGAATTTATCTCCTTTCGTTAATTAAAAGCCAAATATATTATATATAAGTAGTGCGAGTTTTGCAATATCTAATTGTTATATCCGTTTGGATTGTTTTTCTGCCAGTTCCAGCTGTCAAGACACATCTTTTCAATACCGTACTCTGCCTGCCAGCCGAGAAGTGACTTTGCCTTTGCGGGATCGCAGAAATTTACTGCAACATCACCGTCACGGCGGGGCTTTATTTCGTAGGGAACAGGCATACCGCTTGCTTCTTCAAATGAACTTACTATCTGCAGTACGCTGTAGCCGTTGCCCGTACCGAGATTGACCGCTTCACAGCCCGTATTTTTATCTGCCCATTCGAGAGCCTTAACATGACCTTTTGCAAGGTCAACAACATGGATATAATCACGAACGCCCGTACCGTCAACCGTGGGATAGTCGTCCCCGAAAACGCCGAGCTTCGGAAGCCTGCCTATTGCAACCTGCGTTATATAAGGGAGAAGATTGTTTGGTATTCCCGCAGGGTCTTCACCAATAAGACCGCTTTCGTGTGCACCTATGGGATTAAAATAGCGCAGAAGCATAATTGACATACTGTTATCTGCTTTATATATGTCACGAAGCATATCCTCTATAACAAGTTTTGTGCGACCGTAGGGATTAGTGCAGGAGAGCGGCATATTCTCTTCGAGCGGAACGGTTTCGGGAACTCCGTAAACAGTTGCGGAGGATGAAAAAACAAATTTTTTC
>JAZSCG010000063.1:0-7765 GCA_045602805.1 Feifaniaceae bacterium | reverse complement strand
TGCACATACAAGTCAATCATCATTGTTTATTAAGGGGTGACATATGTTTTCCTATCTAAGAGGTACTCTTGCAGAAAAAGATATTAATTCACTTGTCGTTGATGTCGGCGGTGTTGGATTTTTCTGTACTGCTTCGGCAGTGACACTGAATTCTGTCGGTAATATCGGTGAGCAAGTTAAAATATATACATATATGGCAGTACGAGAAGATGCTATGGAACTTTTTGGTTTTGCCGATAAGGCTGAGTTGCGGTGTTTTAAGCAGCTTATAACGGTCAGTGGTGTAGGACCTAATGCGGCTGTGGCAATTCTTTCGGAACTTACTGTTCAACAGTTTACCACAGCGCTTGTTTCAGGCGATTTTAAGACTATAACACGGGCACAGGGTGTAGGACCTAATCTTGCGCAGAGAATTATACTTGAACTTAAAGGTAAACTTTCTGAAGAACAGATTACCTCAGGTGTTGCTTCTCCGTCTGCCTTTGCCCCCAACGGCAATGAACACGATGCGCTTGAGGCACTTGTTTCACTCGGATATGCACCTACTGAGGCAAAGGATATTATATCGCAAATGAACACCAAGGATATGTCTGCTGAGGATATTATCCGTATGGCTCTTAAATTTTTGATGTGAGAGGTTTTCTATGGATTTAGATATGGAACTTGAAGAGAGGATACTTGCCTCGCAGATGACCGCTGAAGACGGTGACACGGAAGTTTCTCTTCGTCCGCAGAAGATGACTGATTATATCGGGCAGGAAAAAGTAAAAGAAAATCTTTCAGTCTACATTGAAGCGGCAAAAAAAAGAGGGGAATCGCTTGACCACGTGCTTTTATACGGTCCTCCCGGACTTGGTAAAACAACTCTTGCAGGTATCATTGCCAATGAAATGAATGTTAATATTCGTATTACATCAGGTCCTGCTATAGAGAAGTCAAGGGATCTTGCGGCACTGCTTACCAATTTGCAGGAGGGGGACATACTCTTTATTGATGAGATACACCGTCTTTCAAAAAATGTTACGGAAGTTCTCTATCCTGCAATGGAGGATTATGCACTCGATATAATTATCGGTCAGGGTCCTGCGGCACGTTCAATTCGTATTGATTTGAAAAAATTTACGTTAATCGGTGCTACAACCCGTGCGGGACAGTTGAGTAGTCCTCTCCGTGACAGGTTTGGCGTGCTTTTCAGACTTGAAATGTATACAAGTGAAGAACTTGCGGAAATCGTTACAAGAAGTGCCAATCTTCTTGGTATCAGTATAGATTCAGACGGTGCAGCTGAAATTGCAAAACGTTCTCGAGGCACGCCGCGTATTGCCAACCGTCTGTTAAAGCGTGTTAGGGATTTTGCCGATGTTATCGGTGACGGTGTAATTACAAAGAAAATTGCCGATACGGCGCTTACAAAACTTGAAATAGATGAACTCGGTCTGGATAATATAGACAGACGGATGCTCAAATCTATAATCACAATCTTCGGTGGCGGACCCGTCGGTCTTGATACGCTCGCAGCAACTATCGGTGAGGAAGCAATAACACTTGAGGATGTTTATGAGCCGTATTTGCTTCAAATTGGATTTTTAAACAGAACACCGAGAGGCAGAATGGCAACAAGTCTTGCGTACAAGCATCTTGGACTTGATATACCCGGTCAGCAGGTATTTTAGGAGGTTACAGAATGGGAAGATTATTTGGAACAGACGGAGTAAGAGGTATAGCAAATGTTGAACTTACACCGACTTTGGCATATAAAATAGGTCTTGCGGTGACGCAGGTTCTTGCTAATGATAAAAAACACAAACCGAAAATAATTATCGGTAAGGATACAAGGCTTTCTTCGGATATGCTTGAGGCTGCACTTACTGCAGGTATCTGTGCTATGGGCGGTAATGTAATATCCTGCGGTGTTATACCGACACCAGCAATAGCATATCTTACAAGAAAGTACGGCGCAGATGCGGGTGTGGTAATATCGGCATCGCACAATCCTTATGAATATAACGGGATCAAAGTTTTTAATTCCGAAGGCTTCAAACTTCGTGACGATCTTGAAGACGAGGTCGAAAAAATAGTCCTTGGTGAAGTACCCTCTGATGAAATGAAGACATACGACAGAATTGGTGTTGCTTCATCTTCCGACACATCAGTTGATGATTATGTCGATTTTATCACTGCTCAGGGCGCTGAGGGTCTTGACAAGCTTAAGGTTGTATTTGATTGTGCTAACGGTGCAACATCAGTTGCAATCGAAAAATATATTACAAAACTCGGACTTAATGCTGCTGTAATCCATAGCGAGCCAGACGGTGTTAATATTAATACCGACTGCGGTTCAACGCACATAGACAGCCTGATTAAAGAAGTCCTGGCAACAAAAGCTGATCTCGGCATAGCATTTGACGGTGACGGTGACAGAATGCTTGCAGTGGATGAAAATGGCGAACTCGTAGATGGAGATCAGCTTATTGCAGTATTTGCAACAATGCTCAAAGAAGAAGGTAGATTACGTGGTAATACTGCGGTTGTCACAACTATGTCTAATCTCGGTTTCTTTGAGGCTATGGAGAATAACGGAATAAATACTGCAATAACCGGTGTCGGTGACAAATATGTGCTTCATGAGATGATAAAGCACGGCTATTCGGTCGGCGGTGAACAGTCCGGACATATTATTTTTGCTGACATCAATACAACAGGTGACGGTTTACTTTCCGGTCTTATGCTCCTGAACGCACTTGCAAAAACTAATAAAAAGATGTCTGAACTTGTTGCGGTAATGAATAAATACCCGCAGGTTCTTTTGAACGTGCCGGTTAACAATAAATTTAAAAAATCATATACCGAAGATGAAGATATCAACGAGATGATCGAGCGTTATTCGGGCATTTTGGCACATAACGGAAGAATACTTGTACGCGCATCGGGAACAGAGGCTCTTATTCGAGTGATGATTGAAGGTAAGGATGTTGACAAGATAACTGAAATGGCTAATGATATAGCTGACCTGATTAAAGAAAAAAATATAAAATAGGACTTGAAAAATTTCGCTTAATTATCTATAATAGTCAATGTTCAAGCCGGTGTGGCGGAATGGCAGACGCACTTGACTCAAAATCAAGCGTGGCAACACGTGCCGGTTCAAGTCCGGC
The DNA here is from genome assembly GCA_045602805.1 of Feifaniaceae bacterium. Lineage (GTDB taxonomy): Bacteria > Bacillota > Clostridia > Oscillospirales > Feifaniaceae > RGIG6165. The sequence continues at coordinate 4,610 of JAZSCG010000063.1, read as the reverse complement.
CACCGGCACCAATGAGCAGACTATCAAGATAGTCTGCTCATTATTTATATTAGGGGGATTTATATATGACACCACAGAATGTATATATACTATCCGGTATTACGATTATAATCTGTGTGATGTTGTCTTTAATTGCAGGTAAGAAGAAAAAACTGAAAGTTATAAAATTGCCTGTTACCGAGACAATATTTCCTGTATCAGCAGGTATAATTGAGCCTGTTTTTTATGACGTAATTGAAGGTATTTACAAAAATAAGCCAATTAAATTATCTGACATCAAATGGCACTCTGATAATTATAAAAATAAAGTCGGAGAATACGTATTCAAGCCTATAGCTCCAAGCGGATACAAATTTACTGATATATCAATTAAAGTCAAAGTTGTTGAAGAAGAGTGCTTTAACGAAAATGACGGTAATTATGAAATAAATAATGCAGCTTTTTACAATGATGAAGCAACATCGTTTGACGTATATGATCTTACGGGTTGCAACCTGATTAAAACAATGCCGGGTATATCTAAGAACATTGAAGAAAAAGCTGACAAATATGTGGCACTTAACGATAATTCAGTGTTTCTCGGTGGATATATATACAAGTTAAAAGTGGCTTCCGACACAGTTATATCAAACGGCACAGTTGGTTGGCTGATTGTTGAAAACGGCGCCTCTCTTACATTGACAGATAAAGCTGATATACAGACATTAATTATCGAAGATGCAAAGAAAATTGATATTACATTGCATAATGGTAATCTTGGTGATATCGTTCAGAGACAGACGACAACTGTTCAATATGTTGCGAGAAATGCTAATCAGCTTTCACGTTATTCTTTACCTGAATCATCAATAGTTATAGGTGAAAATACGTATAAAGGCATAATAGTAGATTTTGTATCTGATGTAGATTATGTAACTGTTCAAGCAAATACACCTGTTGATAAAATACCGCTTCCCAAGACATTTAAGGTTTTACTTGCTTCAGGTGAAACAGAACTTTCTGTCAGATGGACGTGTGATACTTATAACGGTGAGGAAAACGTATATAAATTTCTTCCGTCGTTTGATGATTATGCAATTTCGGATTCTGTAGATAAAACTGAATATACGGTAATTGTTGCTTCTGTTGGTGCGGTAAAAACGGAAATACTCGGCTTACCGGAAAAGACTATTCTTACCGAAAAGAAAGAAACTGCCAATCTCTGCGTTAATGCATGCTGTATACTTGGTGAAAACACTTTTAACATCAAACTTTCAGATGTAAAATTTGTATTAGATGAACAAAAAAGTGTATATGCTCTCGATAAAAGTTCAGTTGATTCAATATTTGATGTTGACGATATCTGCATTAATGCAGATTTTGCCCAAAAAGATGTTTACAAAGAGGGTAAACTGGAAATAGACTCGCTTAAAATTAAAATAACAGCTGACAAGACTGGCGTAATGTCGATTACAGATATAGCAGGCATACAGATCTTTGCAACTGACGTTACTGAAATAAATGACATTAAAATATGTGGTGTTGACGCTGAACTTATAATTGATGGTCCGTATGCAAAAATAAATGGCGAAATTAATATTGCAGACATTCAGGGTATAGCGATAATAAATATACATCCCAGATATATTTGTAAACTCAGATATTCTGCAACTATTGCTGACAAAATTGTTATAAGCGGTGTATCTGCATCCGAATATCTTGAAAGAACGCCTTTACAACTTAAGAAAACTTTTTTTGCCAACGGCATCCCGGTGGTTATAAGGCAGGTTGATGACGGCGAAACCTATGTTTACCGTGCAAATGACCTTACTCGTCTCTCATCTGTTATGACTTGCGGTAATGTTTTTGGCGGCTCATATAAAACGGATATAGAAAACACTAATGTCACGTTTGAATCAGGTGTTCTTTTTACCCTCTATGGAGGTAGCGAACAGGGTAATATTTACGGTGAAGTATATTGTTGCATAAGCGGCGGTCTGGTAAAAGACGACTGGTTTGGCGGTTCATCAAATTCGGATTACTGCGAAAAAGTAATTGCTGTACTTGAAAAAGGTGTAGTCAAGCGTCATTGGTACGGTGGCGGTGTGAATTCAGGTGTCGGCGTACCCGGAAAAGTATATGCTGAAAATGAATATGCTATTGAACTGTACATGTTTGACGGTGGTTTTACTAATATCTTTTTGGGTCCGAAAAACAATTGTGGCAGAAATGTGTATGGAAATATACGTTTTGAAATGTTTAACGGTGTCGGTCTCAATTACAGGTGTGGCAGTTCGGGAGATACTTGATGCGGATACGTATCATATTAACGAATATGTTTGGATGTACGAATGTCCCGAACTTATTTCAGATGTGGATGTTATAAAACCTGGGCATCATGCGATTACAACGTCGTCAAGATATGATTTTTACAGAATGGTAAATCCGAAATTTGTCTGTGCTACACAGATGAGGGATAAAGGCTGTTTTTTCAATGCAACGAAATATATGCTTGAAAATGTAAATAAAATTCCGTCTGATCGTATTTTCAGCACAGGAAGTCATGGTATGATAAAAGCAACGCTTAACGGCAAAAAAGGTGAAGCGACAGTAGTTACTGAATATACTGAAATTTAATTAAAGGAGACCATATGGTCTCCTTTTGAGGTAAAATTAATGAGAAAGACTTTTTTGACAATACTTATTATTTTAATGTTGGCAATTCTGCTTGTTGCTGATTATTATAATCTGCTGCCGCAAAAAACATATTCTGCGGCGGATTTTTCAATTGAAACAATACTGAGTGATGTTGATTACAATGACAACGGAACAGATGATTATACGGATATAATGCTCGGAGCAAGGGCAGATGCTCAAAATCATCCGAAATACGATGGTGCATACGTTGACGGCGGATATCCGTCCGATAATATCGGTGTCTGCACAGATGTAGTATGGCGTGCATTCAAAAATGCAGGCTACTCACTCAAAGATATGGTTGACAAAGACATTGCTTTGCATATAGATGATTATCCAAGGGTTGATAAAGCTGATTCTAATATTGATTTTAGAAGAGTTCCGAATTTAAGGGTGTTTTTCGAAAAATATGCAACCGTACTGACAAACGATACTGCAGAGATTGAAGCGTGGCAGCCCGGTGATATTGTTATTTTCGGCGATAATAAACATATCGGAATAGTTTCGGACAAGCGTAACAAGGAGGGTAAGCCTTATATTATCCACAACGGCGGACAACCAAACAGGGAAGAGGATTTTCTTAAAAGAGGTGAGCCGACAGGCCATTACAGATTTGATGCATCAAATATTTCCAATGATGTAATTGTGGCTTGGAACAAACAATAAAAATTAACAATTATATTTTAATGAGTACTTGAAAAATATAAAAAAAGTTATTATACTACTAACATAAATTTTTATTATTAGGGGGAACTTCAATGGATAACAATAAGCGTCCCGAAACGATGGCACGTATAAACACACCTGAACTTGCAAATAAGTTTATTGACGAGCAGGTTGCGGCAGTTCGTGCTCAGGTAGGGGATAAAAAAGTACTCCTTGCATTGTCAGGCGGTGTTGACAGTTCTGTAGTTGCAGCACTTCTTATAAAGGCAATAGGCAAGCAGCTCGTATGCGTTCACGTAAATCACGGTCTTATGCGTAAGGGTGAGAGTGAGCAGGTTATTGAAGTGTTCGGAAAAGAACTTGATGCTAATCTCATTTACGTAGATGCTACTGACCGTTTTCTTGATAAACTTGCAGGTGTTGCAGAGCCTGAAAAGAAGCGTAAGATAATCGGTGAAGAATTTATTAAGGTGTTTGATGAAGAAGCAAGCAAACTTGAGGGTATCTCATTCCTTGCACAGGGAACGATTTATCCCGACATTCTTGAATCTGACGGTGTTAAAGCGCATCATAACGTTGGCGGTCTTCCTGAAGAGATGCAGTTTGAACTTGTTGAGCCCGTTAAGCTTCTTTATAAGGATGAAGTTCGTGTTGTGGGTGATGCACTTGGTTTGCCTCACGGCATGGTATACCGTCAGCCCTTCCCGGGTCCCGGTCTTGGTGTAAGATGTCTCGGTGCTATTACGAGAGACAGGCTTCATGCACTTCGTGAAGCTGATGCTATTCTCCGTGAAGAATTTGATAAAAACGGACTTGCAGGTAAAGTATGGCAGTATTTCATTGCCGTTCCCGATATGAAGAGTGTCGGTGTGAGAGACGGTAAGCGTTACGAAGGCTGGCCGGCAATTATCCGTGCTGTTAATACAACGGATGCAATGTCAACAACGGTTGAAAACGTGCCTTTTGAACTTCTTCAGCATATAACAGAAAGAATTACTCACGAGGTTGAGGGTATTAACCGTGTCCTCTACGATTTAACACCCAAGCCGATAGCAACAATCGAGTGGGAATAATTTCATTGTTTCAGCAAAAATGATTTATCCTCTTCGGGGCAATTTCTTTTATCCTTTCGCAATTGGATGAATCAAGCAATATAGTAATTTTGAAGACCTTGTGTCATCGGAAACGATGACCAAGGTCTTCTTTTTTGTCGCAAGAGAGACCTTGACCACAAACCATTCGCAAGATTAGACCTATCCTTGCAAAAA
>JAZSCG010000062.1:0-1513 GCA_045602805.1 Feifaniaceae bacterium | reverse complement strand
GACCGTGCAGGTATGAGCAAAAACGGTAAGAGCGTGGTATACGACGGACGTACGGGTGAAAAGTTTGATAACCCCGTTACAGTCGGGTATATGTACTACCTCAAACTGCATCACCTCGTTGATGATAAAATTCATGCCCGTTCAATCGGTCCTTACTCACTCGTTACACAGCAGCCTCTCGGCGGTAAAGCGCAGTTCGGCGGTCAGCGTTTCGGTGAAATGGAAGTTTGGGCACTTGAAGCATACGGTGCTGCATATACACTTCAGGAAATCCTTACGGTCAAGTCCGACGACGTTACAGGACGTTCAAAGACTTATGAAAGCATCGTAAAGGGCCTCAACGTTCCGCAGCCCGGTATACCCGAATCATTCAAGGTTCTTATTAAGGAACTTCAGTCACTCGGTCTTGATATCAAGGTTCTTGATAAGAATAATGAAGAAATCGAAATTAAAGAACTGCCCGATGAAGATGAAATCGGCTTTGGCAGAACACCTGTGGAAGAACTCGCCGCAGACGTGTATGAAGAAAGCGAACTTGCTTCCGGTTTCGGTGAAGAGGGAATCGAAGATGATGATGACCAGACAACAGAAACAGACGATTTCGGTGACGAAACCGATGACGATTTTGATATGTAATTAAAGGAGGAAAAAGGTTATGGATAATTTAGCATTTGAAAGTATAAAAATCGGCCTGGCTTCTCCCGAACAGATGAGAAAATGGTCACACGGTGAAGTTACAAAGCCCGAAACAATCAATTACCGCACACTTAAACCTGAAAAAGAAGGTCTTTTCTGTGAAAAGATTTTTGGACCTACGAAGGACTGGGAATGTCATTGCGGTAAGTACAAGAGAATCAGATATAAAGGTAAGGTTTGTGAAAAGTGCGGTGTTGAAATAACACGCTCAAAGGTTCGCCGTGAGAGAATGGGTCACATTGAACTTGCGGCACCCGTATCACATATCTGGTATTTTAAGGGTATTCCCTCAAGAATGGGTCTCATTCTTGATATTTCGCCCAGGGCGCTTGAAAAGGTGCTTTACTATGCCGCATACATCGTAACAGATGCAGGTTCAACACCTCTTTCCAAAGGCGAAGTGCTTTCGGAAAAAGATTATATGGACAACCGTGAAAAATACGGTGATGAATTCAAGGCAGATATGGGTGCAGAAGCAATCAAGACGATGCTCTCTGAACTTGACCTTGAAAAACTTTCCGAAACTCTCAAGGAAGAAGCGCAGGAAGCAACCGGTCAGAAAAAGGCAAAGCTTCTTAAGAGACTTGAAGTTGTGGAAGCGTTCAGACTTTCGGGCAATAAACCCGAATGGATGATTCTTGACGTTGTTCCCGTAATCCCGCCCGAAATCCGTCCCATGGTTCAGCTTGACGGCGGCAGATTTGCTACAAGTGACTTAAACGATCTTTACAGACGTGTTATCAACAGAAATAACCGTCTTAAGAGACTTCAGGAGCTTATGGCACCCGACATCATCATAAGAAATGAAAAGAGAATG
>JAZSCG010000061.1:0-17911 GCA_045602805.1 Feifaniaceae bacterium | reverse complement strand
TGTTGTATTAAGAGGTGAGGATTTTGTTTTCCAATGTTATGAATGTACTGTTAATAGTCTTGGTATTGTTATGCTGGCTTTTGATTATAAAGAGATTTATTGGGAATAAATACGCACCTGTAAAATCAGTAAAGGCTGAGGTTTTTGATAAATATAAAACCGGCGCAGTTTCAAGGGTGCACGGCACATTCAAACGAGAACATTATATCGTTGTATTTTCTACAAGTGATAAAAAACTTTCTTTTTGTGTTTCAGAGTTTTCGTACGGAAATTATAACATCAAGGACAAAGGAACGTTAAAGTATAAAGGCGATCAAATAATAAGTTTCAAATAGTTTTTTGGCCTGACTTGACACGAGCTATATGGAGAAAATTGTCGAATGTTGTCGAAAGGAGAGCGCAATATGAATAAAGTCAAAACAAGGATTAATTCTGTAATTGGAATTATTATGATAACATTATCTGCATTAAATCTAATTATAGCAAGGTTGGATTATATATACAGACCAAGAAGCTATATTGTGTTTGGTATAGTTTATTTAATAATGACAGTAGGCATAGCCTTTTTCTCAATTAAATATAGAAATGACGCAAATAAAGTTTCTAAAAATTTTGCATCATTTTTACCTGTAATAGCATTAGTTTATTTGATAACATTAATCTTTTCTTTTGATTTAAGTATTGACCATAAAACATATAGCCTCTTGTATTATGAAATGCTATTTGCGGTAACGATTATATTTTCCCTGATAATATTCTTCGTTTACAATCATATTAAGTGGCTAAAGATAGTTGTTGGAATTCTTTCGATAGGCATTGGGGCTTTGTTTGGTTTTGTGCTCTTTATATCATTAATCTTTACAAATTTTGGGGAAAGTAAGATTATACAAACTGTTAATTCACCAGATGATACATATGTTGCTATATCCATTTCCCATGATGATGGGGCATTGGGTGGTGATACTTGCGTAAGAGTTATTAATAACAAACAAAAAGTACCACTTTTAATTGGTTCGATAACCCGCAGGGAACAACAATTATGGATTGGTGATTGGGCAGAAGAACCAACATTAAAATGGGAAGATAATGATACCATTTCAATAAATGATATGAGTTATGATGTGAAATAATTTTTAGACTAGACTTAACACGAACTTGACAACAAAATTATCTGCATCTAAACCTTATGCCTCGCAATTAGAAAAATCAAACAGCACCTGCATTGCGGGTGCATTTTTTATTCATAAACGGAAAGGACAGGCATATGATGTATTGAAGTTAAAAACACGGAGTGATAAAGAATGACATTTGATAATATAACGGTATATTTACCGTACAGAATAGTAAAATTACTTTCTAAATATTTCGAATGTGCCAATGAAATAAGAATGACGGCTATGTCACCATTACAGATAGTTCAGGGTAATGAACTATTATATATCAATAAACACGGTGATCTGAGCAAATGGCTGACTGATTGTCCGCTTGTTACTCAGGATGAAATAGAGTATATATTTGAAAGGCTCAAATCATCTACGAGATATGACCAAAGCAGAAATGCGACAAACGGTTTTTTGATTCTTGATAACGGAATAAGAGTAGGAATAGCGGGACACAGAGTTATGGGAAAAGATAACTGTCCTAAAATAACAGAAGTCAGAACGCTTGTTTTTCGATTATTTAAAGCATATAAGGACTGCTCGCAAAGCATTTATGATGTAATAAAAAATGCAGGAAGATTACTCTCTGTATTAATAGTATCAAAACCGTATATGGGTAAGACGACAATGCTCAGGGATATAACACAAAAACTTTCCGGTGACAGAAACAAATGCTGTGTTATCGACACAACTCTTGAATTGAGTATGGCAGGGATAAGCCTTGGTGTGAATACGGCGGTACTCAAAGGGTATGAAAAACTCGAAGGAGCAGTATGCGCCATTAAAAATTTGTCTCCCGACATACTGGTTTTTGATGAAATAACATCTGCGCAGGATGTCTCTTCACTTGAATACATCTCATCTATGGGGGTGCCTGTTATTGCCACGTATCATTCGGCGGATGTGAGTCAGCTTCTTCGCCGTGAGGATATGAAAAAATGTATAAGTAAAGGGATTTTTGATTATGTGGTTTTTCTCGGGGGGACACCGGGAAAAATTGAAAAAATAGTGTCATGTGGTGAATTATGTTTAGATATTTAGGATGTTTTATTATAATTACGTCTATGGCTCTTATCGGGAAATTCATCAGTCTTTCCGTTGGAAATAGAATTGATGAAGTGAAAAATAATCTTGATAGACTTAAAAAAAGTGCATCGGATTATGAGGTTTTCGGGATGAATATAAATTGTACACTTGAAAAATGCGAGCATCTGAGACAGGCTGACAGAAAACTTTTCGATAATGCTTGTCAAATAAATGACATTGATGAACTAAAAGAGTTGATAGAAAAGACCGAAGAACACTATTCTATGTTGAAAGAAAAGAATGAATGGCTCACACAAAACAGTGTTGTTCTGAGCATTCTTATAGGATTTGCAATAATCACACTTCTGTATTGAGGTAATTATGGAAACACAAACGATTTTTAAACTGTTTGCTCTGGCACTGCTTGTCATATCGATAAATCTTATACTTTCCAAAAGCGGAAAGGATGAGTATTCCTCTCTTGTAAATATGACAGGAATAATCATGGGACTTATATTGGTGCTTGGCAAAGCAAAAGAACTTTTTGATTATTTGACAAGTACATTTACGCTATGATTGAAAAAGTTTATATATGTGCGGTTATAGGTATATGCATTGTTTTGGTCCTTAGGACTTCGGAGAGTAAAATGACATTTCCCATATCCGCAGTATGTTCAATTTCAATTTTAATAGCCGCTGTGCCGTTTTTCGGAAAAATAGTTTCTGTAATCAAATATGCGGGAAACGATATTGATGGTATAGAGAAATTTTTGTATATACCCATCATACTTATAGCATCCGAATACCTTTGCAGTATTTGTCAGGATATCGGTGAAAAATCACTTGCCCAGGCAATAACTGTTTTCACAAAAACAGCTGTTCTGGCATCAGCAGTTACAATATTGTCACACGTCATAGATATAATAAAAGGTTTTACGGGATGAAAAAAATCATATTCGCATCTATAATGCTTGTCTTAATAATTGTATCAGGTCTGTCGGTTAATGCAGTTGATTACAGTCAGATATATGATAGTGCCGACAAAGATGTAAAAGAATACATTTCACAAGAAGAACTTGCCGATGGGGTGCGACTGACAGAGCATCTTTCGCCAAGAAATATCTTGAATTTTGTAAAGAAATCCATAAGAAGCATTTTTCCATCACTAAAACCTCTTATTGAAAGAGTTGTATTTGCTGTATCAGCAAGCTCTCTTGTGCTTCTTATCAACGACAAAAACTATGCAGGACTTTTTGATATTGTACTTTGTTTGATTTCAATATGCTTTTTACATAGCTGTATTTATCCTATATTATCGGGCGTTTTCGTAAAACTTGCATCGCTTAACGGTTTTTTGTCACTTGTATATTCCTATATGGCAGCAGGTCTCGCAGCCGGGAGCAAGAGTGTATCTGCAGGGATGATGCCTTCAACAATAGTAGGTATTTTATCTGTTATATCTAATTTAATATCCTTGGTATTTGTTCCGTTTTTAGGCGGTATGTTGAGTCTTACCTATGCATCTGCAATAGAAAACGGTATTCTAAACAAATTGCTTGATATGTTAAAAAGCATATTTGTAACACTTATCGGAATTGTCGGAATAGTTTTTTCGGGAGTTACAGGACTGCAAAAATTCATAGCATCTGCAGGCGACTCTATTGGTTTGTCGACGGCAAAATTTATAATTTCGGGAAGTATGCCGATTGTTGGAGGAGTTGTCAAAGATGCATTTGGAACTGTAGCTGCATCATCAAAAATTATAGTATCCACCAGCGGTGTATTTGGAATTATTTCTGTTGTTATTACGCTTTTGCCTTATCTTCTTGAACTCCTTGCAGCACTGATGATATTGCGTATAGGCTTGATTTTGTGCGAGGGTATGGGGCAGACTTCCGTGAAAGCACTTTTGAAAGGATGCCTAAGTGTTTTTGAAATAATCACGGCACTATATGTATGCGAAATGATGTATATAATCATATCAATTTCACTGCTTATATCGGTGGCATGAGGCTTAGTATGGAAAAATATTTTTATTCAATATGTGCATGTGGCGTTATATGCGGTCTTATTAAAAGACTTGCAGACGATAAATACCGTGAGATAATAAATTTTTTTACATGCGTACTTGTTGTTACGGTTATTCTTCAGCCTATTAACAGGACGAAAGGAATATCCTTTGATTTTGTAAACGGTATTGAGAATAAATCGGAAGAAACGCTGTCTATGATTTATTCGGAAGAACTTAAAAACAAACTTAATATACTGCTTGAAGATAACGCATATAATGCAAAAGTTGAGAATATATATTGTGAGTGTAAGGATGGTGAAATAGCGATGGTTGAATTGATATACAGCGGTGATGTGTCAGCCGGTGCCTATCTGTCAGGCATCTCGGGGATATCGCAGGATAGGGTGTTATACAGTGGATAGAGAAACAGGAATATTCAAATTTGATTTAAAAAATCAGGACTACAAGAAAATAATAATACTTATTCTTGCTGTCGCAGTCGGTGTTTTTTTTATGCTGTCCGGCGGTGGCAGCGATACAACTAAAGATATATACGACGAGCGTGTATATGTTGAGGAACTTGAAAATAAACTGGAAACTGTATTGGAAAGCATAGACGGGGTCGGTGAATGCAGTGTTGCTGTAACTCTTGAAAACGGAGGAGAAGCGGTGTATTCGAGTGTCAGTTATTCATCTTCTCCTATGTTGATAAAGACGAATCAGCCTAAAATCAGAGGTGTTGCCGTTGTCATCGACGGGGCAGACGATGTTTCTGTTCAAAGTCAAGTGATGCTCACTATCAAGTCGCTTACGAATGTTTCATCGTCAAGAATAAGTGTAAGTAAGAAAATATCATAGCGGAGGTAATTATGAAAATTTTAAAGAAAAAGCAGTTTGTTTTATTCGGGCTTGTGCTTGTGGTATGTATGTCGGTTTTTTTAAACAGACAGATGGTCGGTAGTGACGTAGCCGTCACAGATGTTGATATTTTAAGTGATGATATAGAATACGAGGCAGATAAAGTTCTGGGGGAAGCAAAGCTTGTGAATGCCGAAATTGATGAAGATGCATATTTTGCATCAGCACGCCTTACCAGAACTACTTCGAGAGATGAGGCACTTGAAATATTGGATGAGATAGTTGATGATGAAAATAGTTCAGATGAAGATAGAAAGTCTGCAAATGAAAAGAAAGAGCAAATTGCACAGCAAACGGTAAGCGAAGGAAATATTGAAAATATGATAACGGCAAAGGGCTTTGCCGGCGCACTTGTTGTCTGTGACGATGACAGTGTTACCGTAATGGTACAGAGTGAGGGACTTCTCGGAAAAGAGGTTGCTCAGATAAGCGAGATTGTTACAAGAGAGACGGGCATTTCTGCAAAAAATATAACTGTCGTCGAAATCAATTGATTTTTATGCCTCTGTGGTGTATAATATAAAAAAAGCTTACGGAGGTTCTTTATGGATACAATAGGCAATCTTAAAATATCAGAAGAAGTAATAGTAAAAATAGTCGGAAAGTCTATAAACGAAATTAACGGCGTTTCAGCTGCAGCAGGCAGTGAAATTATGGGGATTATTAAAAGCAAGATTCCCTATAAAGGAATTAAGGTGGAAATCAAGGATAATGCGGTTGCTATTGAAGCTTCGGTTGTTATCGATTACGGCGTAAAAATTGTTGATATTACTTCTCAGATACAGGAGAGTATCGCTAAAAATATTCAGGATATGTGCGGTATGACCGTAGAAAAAGTGGATATTGTTGTTTCAGGCATAAACGTTGAACAGAAAAAAGAAGAAGAGTAATTTTTAAGTGCGCTCCATTGGAGTGCACTTATTTTATTTATATAAGTATTACTCATATTATTGCATAAATATTTATAAGGTGATATAATATTTTGAAATGAGGTGGATTATGAACAGACATACATCTAGAGAAAATGCATATCTTATGATATTTGAATACGGATATGGAAAATATGACTCTTTGGAGGAAATGCAGGCACTTGCATTGGAAGAGAGAGGTTTAATGCTTGATGACTTTGGCAGAGCATTGCTTGAAGGTGTTGCAAATAATATTACGGAGATAGATTCGGTAATATCTGCAAACAGCAGTAACTGGTCGTCGGCAAGAATCAGCAAGGCGGCACTTGCAGCACTTCGTCTTGCGGTATATGAGATAAAATATACGGATATATCGAATGCGGTTGCTATCAATGAGGCTGTTGAACTCACAAAGAAATATGATATGCCCGAGGCAGCGTCCTTTGTCAACGGTATACTTGGTGCTGTTGCAAAGTAGTATGGAACAGGCTAATGCTGTTTCGGTATCACAGCTTAACAGATACTTAAAACAAAAATTCGATTCGGATGCAAATCTGTTCGGCATATGGATTAAGGGTGAAATATCTAACTTTACCAATCATATGAGAACGGGACATTTTTATATGTCCTTGAAGGATGACGGCGGCGTTATAAAAGCTATAATGTTTTCGGGAAAAGCGTCGAAACTTGCCTTTGTGCCTGAAGACGGTATGAAGGTTTTGTGTAAAGGCCGTGTATCTGTATATGAACAGGGTGGATCGTATCAGCTTTATATTGATGAGATGATACCCGACGGGGTAGGTGCGCTTTATATTGCATACGAGCAACTGAAAAATAAACTTGAATCAGAAGGCTTATTTGCACCCGAACACAAAAAAAGACTGCCTAAGATACCTTACAGGGTTGGTGTAATAACATCTCCAACGGGTGCAGCTGTCAGGGATATAATCAATGTTATAACAAGGCGGTTTCCGCTTGCTGAAATTGTGCTTTATCCGGCACTTGTCCAGGGTGAAAATGCGGCTGCTTCACTTGTGGAGGCAGTTAAATATTTCGACATAACAAAATCAGTCAATGTCATTATTATCGGCAGAGGTGGAGGATCTATTGAGGATTTGTGGGCGTTCAACGATGAAGCACTTGCCAGAACGATTTATGATTGCTCCATTCCTATTATATCTGCAGTCGGTCACGAAACAGACTTTACAATATGTGATTTTGTGAGTGATCTTCGTGCCCCCACACCATCGGCAGCAGCTGAACTCTGCGTACCTGACAGTAATGAACTTATTGAAAAGTTCTCGAATCTAAAAAATGCCGTCCTGGCGTATACAAGAAGAACTGTCAAAGAAAAGAGACTTAAACTTGATACAATTGCAGAGCATCGAATTTTTAAAGACCCTGCAATGCTTATAGATGACAAAAAAACGGTAATTTTAAACTTTGCGGAAAAAATAGACACGCTTACAAAAATTTCGGCAGAACGAAAGAAAAATGCATTTTTATATACCGTATCCAAACTTGAAGCATTAAGTCCGCTTGCGGTCTTATCAAGAGGATACGCTTATGCAACGTCAGGCGAGAATATAATCCGTTCAGTAGATGACATCGTATGCGGGGATAAAATTAATGTGGTGTTTTCAAACGGCAGTGCTACTGCAACTGTCAATGAAATCAATAAAAGGAAATGAATATGGAAAGCAATATGAACTTTGAAACTTCAGTTAAAAGACTTGAAGAAATAGTAAGACTACTTGAAAACGGTGATGCACCGCTTGAAGAACTTATGAATTTATATGAAGAAGCGGTTAAACTGACAAAGGTCTGCAATAAACTCATAGCAGAAGCAGAAAAGAAAATTAAAATTCTTGTTGATGACGGTGCAGGCGGTAAGGTGAAACAGGATTTCACTTCATCGGAGGAATAATGGATATCAAATATAATTTAAACCTCTACGCAAAATGCTGTGAGGACAGAATAGAAGCCATTCTTTCCAGAGGTATGCAGACAAGGCAGAAAAAAATATTTGAATCTATGCTTTATTCTGCGCAGAATGGCGGTAAACGTATCAGACCGGCACTTCTGTTTATGTTTTACCGGATTTTTGATCCTGTCTGGCAGAAAGCTGCTGATTTTGCTGCAGCTCTTGAAATGGTACATACCTATTCTCTTATTCATGATGATTTGCCCTGTATGGATGATGATGATATGAGAAGGGGAAAACCCTCTAATCATAAAATGTTCGGTGAAAACATTGCAGTGCTTTCGGGTGATGCACTGTTGAATACTGCATTTGAAACTGTGCTTACGTCAAATTCCTTTTCGGCAGACAGAGTGAAGAAGGCGGCTCTGGTACTTGCAAACTGTTCAGGTACATACGGTATGCTTGGCGGTCAGGTAATCGACGTTACCGAGAAACTAAGTGATGTGGATTCGCTTACATCAATGTATGCTCTTAAAACGGGTGCGCTTTTGTCTTGCGCGTGTAGGATAGGTGTTATTCTTGGCGGCGGAACGGATGAACAGGTAAATGCAGCAGATGCTTTTGGTATAAATCTCGGAATAGCATTTCAGATAATTGATGATATCCTTGATGCTGTAGGTGATGAAAAAATACTGGGCAAGAAAATCGGAAGTGATGAAAAACTTGAAAAAGTAACATATGTCACACTTCTTGGACTGGACGGTGCCCGTGCAGCAGCAAAAGAATATACAGACAAATGTGTAACATATCTTTCTGAATTTTATAATACTGATGAGGTAAAATTACTTGCAGATTATTTACTCTGCAGGGAGTATTGATTATGGAATATAATGTTCTTTCAGATATAGTAAACGGCAAGTCTATAAAAGATATTTCTAAAGAGAATATCCCGTCACTTTGTAAAGATATAAGAGATTTTCTTATGGAAAATGTTTCGAAGACAGGTGGGCATCTAGCGTCAAATCTTGGTGTAGTTGAGCTTACTGTCGCTCTTCACAGGGTTTTTGACTCGCCGAAAGATAAAATAGTTTTTGACGTCGGACACCAAAGTTATGTACATAAGATACTTACCGGCAGAGCAAATGATTTTTCAAAACTAAGAAAAAAAGATGGTTTGTCAGGTTTTCCCCGTCCTGATGAAAGTATCCATGATGCATTTTTGACAGGACACAGCAGTACATCGGTATCAGCAGCATTGGGAATTGCAACGGCAAATAAATTAAAATCCGAGGATGCTTTTACAATAGCAGTTATCGGTGACGGGGCAATGACGGGTGGACTTGCATTTGAGGGTATTAACAATGCAGGCAGAAGTAAGACGAAACTTCTTATTGTGATTAACGATAACGGTCAGTCCATATCCAAGAATGTAGGTGCATTTTCAAAATATCTCTCTACGTACACTTCGACAAGAAGGTATTTTGATTTTAAAGATACAATTACAAAACATTTAAAATCTATTCCTGTCATAGGAAATGCGCTTTATAAGGCGGTAAAAAAGACTAAAAACGGCTTTAAAAAGCTTCTTACAAAAGGTCAGGTAAATTATTTTGAAAATCTTGGTTTTCGATATTTCGGACCTATTGACGGTCATGATGAGAATAAAATCGAGATGGTATTTGAACGCGTAAAAGAGCTTGAAACTCCTTGTGTTGTTCATTTGAAAACCCAAAAAGGTCATGGCTACGATAAAGCGGAGCATAATCCTACGCTATATCACGGGGTTTCTAATTTTGATGCTGACTTCGGTGTAGCACTGAACACAACCGAGACTTTTTCAAGCCATTTTGGCAAATTCCTTACTGAATGTGCAAAAAGTGACAGAACAATCTGTGCCATAACAGCGGCAATGTGTGACGGAGTAGGGCTTGACTGCTTTGAAAAGCAGTTTCCTGACAGATTTTTTGATGTTGGAATAGCAGAATCACATGCAGTTACCTTTGCATCAGGTCTTGCTATAAGTGGATACAAACCGGTTTTCGCTTGTTACTCGTCATTTTTACAGCGTAGTTTTGATCAGATACTTCATGATGTTGCACTTCAAAAATTGCCTGTAATACTTGCTATTGACAGGGCAGGCTTTGTAGGTGATGACGGTGAGACGCATCAGGGTTTGTTTGATGTCTCTATGCTTCTCGAAATTCCCGGAGTTACACTCTATTCGCCTGTAACTTACAAACAGCAGGAATATGCTATTTCCAAAGGACTTGAAAATCAAGGTATCACCTGCATAAGATATCCTAAAGGAAGTCAAAATGAAGAATATGCTGATATGCTTTCATTTACAGAGCCTTATAAGACATTTGATTGTGAAGAGGCTGATATAATTACAATCAGCTACGGCAGACAACTTATAAATCTTTTTCAAGCAAAAACACTTTCTGATAAAAAGGTTGGAATTATTGCTCTCTATAAACTTACCGATATTGACTATATTTCGATAAAAAATGCTGTCGGTGACTGCAAAAAAGTTATATTTTTTGAAGAAGGTATGGAAAGTGGCGGAGTCGGTTCTGCGTTCTCAAAACATATCAAGTGCAGTATTTATGCAGTTAACAATTTTGTAAAGCAAGGAACTGTCAGTGAACAATATCAGATGACAGGACTTGATGTGAATTCCATTCTGGAGATATTTGATGGACGATAAAATCAGAATTGATATGCTTTTAGTAGAAAAAAGACTTTTGCCAAGCAGGGCAAAGGCGCAGTCGGCAATAGAGATGGGACTTGTTAAAGTCAACGGAAAGACTGTAAAAAAAGCATCGGAAAAATTTGATGAATTTTGCGAGGTTGATCTCCTTGGTCAGCCTTACAAATATGTCAGCCGGGCAGGAGAAAAACTTGATAAAGCATTGTGTAACTTTGATATATCGGTGCTGGGGAAAGTTTGTCTCGATGTAGGCGCTTCTACGGGCGGGTTTACGCACTGTATGCTTGAACATGGCGCACGTGAAGTTTATGCTGTTGATGTTGGCACATCTCAACTTGATTTATCGCTTTTAGCAAATAAAAAAGTACGCTCCTTTGAAAATTGTGATATCAGAACTTTTGAGCCCGATACTGATTTTGACTTCATTTCGGTGGATGTAAGTTTTATTTCACTTAAAAATATAAAAGATGCAATATTAAGGCTGTCATCGAAAAAAACACAGATAGTCATGCTTGTAAAACCGCAGTTTGAATGCGGTGGAGTCGGTATATCGAAAAAGGGTGTTGTCAGTGATAAAAAAGTCCATTCTAAAATATTAAAAGATGTTATCGGGTGTTATCAATCAGAGGGATTTAGTATTTGCGGGCTTGATTATTCTCCGATAAGAGGCGGAGAGGGCAATATAGAATTTTTGCTTTACATCAATAAGTCAGGGAAAGATATTGTTCCTGATATTGACAGAATCGTAGAAGTTGCTCATAAGTTGGGGTGATATGTATGAAAGTGCTTTTACATGTAAATAACAAAAAGGATCCCGGTCTTGTACATACTAAGAATATTGCGGATTATCTTAATGAGATAGGAATGCAGGTTCTTCTCAGTGGCGGACAGATTGACGGTGTAAATGCGTATGATTGTGCATATGACTGTGATTTTGTCGTTTCCGTCGGCGGTGACGGTACATTTTTGCAGGCGGCAAAAATTGCATATGAGTATGATGTGCCGATAGTGGGTGTTAATCTTGGCAGGCTTGGCTTTATGCCATCACTTGAAATAAATGAACTTAATAAACTGAAAAAACTTCTTAATGGAGATTTTGTTGTAGAACAGAGAGCGGTGCTTAATGTGGATCTCTGCTCTGCTGATAAAATAACCAATTGCGGGATATGTGTAAACGATGCAATACTCAAGATGAGTAATGCCCGTACACTTGACTTAAAACTCTTTTGCAACGGCCAGATTGTTAATAAGTACAGGGCAGACGGTATTGTCATTTCTACACCCACGGGGTCTTCGGCATATTCGCTTTCTTGTGGAGGACCTATTGTTTCTCCTGCGGTTGAATGCATTCTTGCAACTCCTATCTGTGCACATACATTCTCATCCCGTCCTATAGTTTTTGATTTGGGTGCTGAAATAACGCTTGCTCTATGTGATGATACTGAATATGATGTCTACTTATCACTTGACGGTACAGGTAATTATAAAGTTTCCGCCTATGAACAGGTGAAGATTTATTCATCTGACAAAAAATTGAAAATACTAAGACTGGATAATATGTCTTATTATGAATTGCTCAGTAAAAAACTTGATTTTTAGGTGAAATTATGAAAAATAACCGACATTATACCATACTGAAACTTATAAATGAGACACCTGTTGAAACACAGGAGGAACTGGCATATCTTCTTTCAGAACATGGTTTTAAAGTCACGCAGGCTACAGTATCGAGAGATATTAAAGAGCTTAAACTTGTAAAGACCAGAAAAGGCGATAAGTACTGCTACACCGTGGTCGACAGTGATAAAAGAGAGATGGGCACAAGTAAGTACAAAAATATACTTGCTGATGCCGTTTTATCTGTTGAAGCGGCGATGAATATTGCTGTTATCAAGTGTCATACGGGTATGGCAAATGCTGCATGCGTTGCTATTGACTATGTGATATCGTATACAGGTGTTGGCATGATAGCAGGAGATGACACGATATTCGTTGCATTTAAAGATATAAAAACTACCGAAAAATTTGTTGAAGAAGTAAAAGACTGTCTATAAGATATTGGAGAGCATAAATGCTTACTGAATTACACATAGAAAATATTGCGGTAATATCAAAACTTACTGTAACTTTTGAAAACGGTTTCTCTGTGCTTACAGGTGAAACGGGCGCAGGAAAGTCAATAATTATTGATGCAATAAATATGGTCCTTGGAGAACGCACGAGTAAAGAACTGATTCGTACTGGTGAAAATAATGCTTATGTTTCTGCGCTTTTTCGCGATGTTGATGAAAATGTGGTATCAAAACTGAATGAACTTGGCTTTGACAGTGATGCACGCAGTTTGATGATATCGAGGGAGATTTTTCTTGACGGAAAGAGTGTCGCAAGGATTGACGGCAGACCTGTAACAGCATCGCTTTTGAAAGAAATAGGTAAATTACTTGTAAATATTCACGGACAAAACGATACACAGTTTTTGATGTTGCCCGAAAAGCATTTTGAATTTGTGGATATGTACGGTAAGTGCAACAAAGAACTTGAAGACTACCGTCAAATATACGGTGAGATAAGTTCGGTCAGGGAAGAAATTAAAAAACTTTCTATTGATAATGAGGAAAAAGAACGTAAGACTGATTTACTCAGTTATCAGATAAATGAAATAGAAGCTGCATCTCTGAAAACAGGAGAAGAAGCGTTGCTCATCGAAAAAAAGAATGTCATAAGAAGCGGTGCAAAATTGCTGGAAGCATTAAACGGTGCATTCGGATATATTGACGGAAGTGATGATGACGGAGCGTTGACATCTGTTTCTCAGGCAATTAAACTTATATCGCAGTATGCCGGACTGTCATCAAAGCTTTCGCAAATGGCAGATTCGTTGGAGGATGCTAAAAATGTCATTTCGGAAGTTCGTAATGAAATGGCGGATTATATAGGTTCAATAGACTGTGATAATAATGAACTTGCAAAAATTGAGGACAGGCTGGATATCATATACCGTTTAAAGCAGAAGTATGGTGAGGATGAAGGACAGATTCTTAAATTTTGCTCGGATTGCAAGAAAGAACTTGAGAGAATTACATTTTCTTCTGAAAAAATAGAGCAACTTTCCAAAGAATATGATATACTTCTTGTTAAACTGAAAGAAAAAGCAGATATTCTATCGGAGAAGAGAAAAAAGGCTTGCACGAAACTTGAAGAAGAAGTTGTAAATGAACTTGGTTTTCTGAATATGTCGAGTGTGAAATTCACTGTCGTCATTGAACCATGTAAGTTTAATATAAACGGTGGAGAAAAACTTGAGTTTTACATATCTGCAAATAAGGGGGAAAATCCAAAACCTCTGTCAAAAGTTGCATCAGGCGGTGAACTCTCGCGTATAATGCTTGCTATAAAGAGCATATTTGCCGATATTGACGGAGTAAGAACATTGATATTTGATGAGATTGACACAGGTGTTTCAGGAAGCGCAGCGGAAAAGATTGGTCTCAAGATGTATCAACTGTCTAAAAATATTCAGGTAATATGTATTACACATCTGCCGCAAATTGCATCAAAGGCAGATACACACTACTTAATTTATAAAGATGCTGACGCAGATAAGACGTACACTCATTTGACCAAACTGTCATTTGAGGAGCGTGCAAAAGAAGTTGCACGTCTTATGAGCGGATCTGCGATAACAGAAACGGCGCTTACAGCGGCAAAAGAAATGCTTAATAACGAAATGGAGAGATAAATTATGGGAATTTACGAAGAACTTCAAGAGAGAGGGCTGCTTGCTCAGGTAACACACGAGGATGAAGTCAGGGAACTGCTTAACAGCGGCAAATGTACATTTTATATTGGCTTTGATCCTACTGCTGACAGTCTCCATGTGGGACATTATATGCAGATGATGATTATGGCAAGAATGCAGCGTGCAGGAAACAAACCGATTGCTTTGATAGGCGGCGGTACAGCAATGATAGGCGATCCTTCCGGCAGAAGTGATATGCGTCAGATGATGACAATTGAAACTATCAATCATAACTGCGAGTGCTTTAAAAAGCAGATGTCAAAGATTATCGAATTCGGCGAAAATAAGGCGGTTATGGTAAATAACGCCGACTGGCTGAGAAATCTCAACTATATTGACTTTATCCGTGATAACGGAGTCCATTATTCAGTTAACAGAATGTTGTCGGCAGAGTGTTTTAAACAACGCCTTGAGAGAGGACTTTCGTTCCTTGAATTTAACTATATGCTTATGCAGGGTTATGATTTTTATAAGCTTAATGAAGATTACGGTTGTAATCTTCAGCTTGGTGGAGACGATCAATGGTCAAATATTCTTGGCGGTATTGAGCTTATAAGAAAGAGAACACAGAAGAGTGCATATGGTATGACATTTACGCTTCTTACCAACAGCGAGGGTAAGAAAATGGGTAAGACACAGAAGGGTGCTGTATGGCTTGATCCCGAAAAGACAAGTCCCTATGATTTCTACCAGTACTGGAGAAACGTGGATGATGCCGATGTTGTAAGATTTCTTAAAATGCTGACGTTCCTTTCTGTTTCTGAAATTGATGAAAAGTACGGCTCACTTGAAGGAAGTGCACTTAATACAGCAAAAGAAGTGCTTGCTTACGAGATAACGAAGCAGGTACACGGTGTAGAAGAAGCTGATAAGGCACAGGAGGCTGCAAAGAAACTCTTTGGGGCTGGCGGTGTTTCTGATAATATGCCTGAAAAGACAGTTTCGGCAGAACTTTTTGCTGACGGTGCTTGTGGTGTACTCGACATTGCTGTAGCGTCCGGTGTTTGTCCTTCAAAGAGAGAAGCGAGAACACTTGTAGAACAGGGTGGTATCCTGGTTGATGACGTTAAGATTACCGACGTTAAAGCGATGATAGAAAAATCAGCATTTGACAAGGGCTATATCGTGCTGAAAAAGGGCAAAAAGACTGTTGTAAAAATCACTATAGAATAATATTAGATGAAAAGAGACATCCGTTTGACGTATGTCTCTTTTTGTAATTTAATATAGTTATCGATTTTACAAAGTGTGAGCTTATATTTACAAAAGATATTGCAAATGCGTGTAATGTTCATTACAATGATATTGTAAGTAATTATATTAGAGGTGAGTAACGTGAAAAGATTTGTTGTCATAATGCTTGCATTGCTTCTTATGATACCTACGGGTATCACGGCAATGGCTGCAAATACTGAGATTACGAGTGTTAATCTGCCCGTCAGTGAGACGGATTTCTGGGTAGGTTCGACAATTACAAGCCCCGTATTTTATCCGTCACTTGAATGTGTGATCGGCGGTAAAGTGACCACGCTAAACGGTTTTACATGGGAGTGTGAGAATTATAAAAGTGACACGGCGGGAACATACGTCTTTTCTGCTGTGGCACCGACCGGTTATACCTTCGTGTGCGAAGTGCCTACGATAAAGGTGAATATGAAGTCGGGCACTACATACCATCATACGAGCTACTATATGGCGCGTGATTATCTGGGGCAGCACGTCTCAGTTATAGATAACGTGTTCTGTGACCGAACCGGTTTTAATCAGTTGCGCACGAGTGCCTCGGGTGAAGG
This sequence comes from Feifaniaceae bacterium, assembly GCA_045602805.1. Lineage (GTDB taxonomy): Bacteria > Bacillota > Clostridia > Oscillospirales > Feifaniaceae > RGIG6165. The sequence goes on along the minus strand of JAZSCG010000061.1, from coordinate 1,662 downwards.
GCTTTGTCTTGTTTCGGGTATTGATTATAAAAGGACGATGACGGAGTCCGCAACAGCAAACGTGCTTTTGGACAACACTACCCTTACGAGCTTGCATGCTGGAAGTTTCGGAACGAATTTCAAAGGCACGAGCAACATTTACGTCAACGGCGGTGCGATAACCGAAGGTCTTTATGCCGGAAGTGTTAACGGCACGTTTGAAGGCATTTCAAATATCTATCTTTCGGGTGCACCCGTGATAAAGACTCTTTCGTGCGGCGGTCATTACGAGGTTGATGCAAGGACCACTTCAAACGGTTCAATCGTCGGAAGTAACGTCGTAACTTATGACGGAACGGTCAATATCTACATTGCTGACGATTATGCAGGAACAATCACAACTATTGATACTGCCGATGCAGAACAGATAAACTTCTATATTTCTTCGGGTGCAGAGTTTGACCTGTCGAGATATCAGATAAGTGAAGAGAACATAAATGTTTATATCGACGATGTTAATTATGACGTTGTTACCGACGTTGAATATAATGGTGCAGATTTTGTCGTTGCAGATCTCGGAACTGCAGAAAAAGACGTGATTAAAGACAGCATTACGGTTCATGCAAAGGGTAAGGCAACTGTTCTTTCGGGTATCACGTGGGAATCTGCAAATTATTCGGCAACAAAAACAGGTGTTTACACGTTTGAGCCTGTTCTGCCTGCAAAATACATCCTTGCAGACGGTGTTGAACTTCCGTCGGTTGAGGTGCTTGTTGCAAATTCAGGGGAGGCAACGTTAAGTTCTGTTTCTTACGTGAACAAAACTGTTATTCCCGATGGGGTGGCACTCTCCGACCTTGATATGCCGGATACCGTATCAGCAACATTTACGTTGAACAGCAAGACGTATACTTACGATATTCCCGCAACCTTTACTTCAAATAACTATTTGCCCGAGGAAGGCACGTATAGTTTTGTACTGTCTGTTGACGATGTGTTCTCGGCAAGCTCGTTGCCTTCAATGTCGGTGGAGGTAAGCACGTCAGCCGAAGTAACCAAATCGGGCGATGTATATGAAATCAACTCTGCACCCGTCAGAATTTCGGGTGAGGAGAGGGGAAACTATAAAATTACAGACGTAGCAGGAATACACACGTATTATGATAAAGTGGACGTGATTAGTGCTATATATGTAAACGGTAGCGGTGTTGAACTTGTTATCGACAGCGATGTTGTATATGTAGAAAACAAGATAGACTTAAACGGCATGACGGGCACAATTTCACTTGAAATACCAAATGCACTTGTAACAAGGGTAAGATATGCTTCTTCAATAGCAGAATACGTATATATCAACGGTGTCCGTATGAGTACGTACACAAGTACGTCGTATTCAGCTGACACGTCAAATCAATACATATTTGCAAACGGCGTACCTTCGGTTATTGCAAAGGGTGATGACGGTGGAACGTATCTCTATCGAGCAAACGATATGTCGCTCTTATACAGCAGAAATATAGAGGGTTGGAATGCCTGGGCAGGCGGAAAGTCGGGAACGACACTTGAATATACCAATCTTGCGTTTGTGTCGGGATATATTAATAACCTGTATGGCGGCGGCAAAGGAGATGTATACGATGCCACGGTTGTTCTTGACGGTGGCAGTGTAAGCTATTTACGGGG
>JAZSCG010000060.1:0-1550 GCA_045602805.1 Feifaniaceae bacterium | reverse complement strand
GAATTATTAGAGAAGAATAACAAGACAAAATATTGGTTGTATAAGCAACTTGGAATGAGTTATCAGAATTTCAACAGAATGGTAAACAATGAAACTAAATCAATACGATATGAAAATATTGAAACGCTCTGTTTACTATTCGACTGCACCCCAAATGAACTGTTTATAATTACAGAAGATTAAAAAAGCCTTGGGCAAAACGCCCAAGGCTTTTTGTTATGGTCTTATTTTATATTCGGATTCGTCTGTCACGGTCCATACACCGTCGTTTTTATTGAGGGTAATCTGACGCATATGCCCGTCAACCGTACATGTAAATTCTATTGCACTTTTGGGTATCGTGCCGTATACAAGGGGCAGGCTTTCGGGTGTTAACTTAAGATTGTCTGCCGTTATGCCTTTCTCTGCATAATACGCCTTTGCAGCCGCCTCTGCTGCATTCAGATTGTCGGTAGACCAGCCGTTTTTAATTTCTTCCGTCACGTAGCGGCTCATGGTATCTTCCTGAAACACGTCTATGCTGTACTGGTCGATAAACTGATATGAATAACCTTTACCGAAGTTTGACTGGTTATTTTCGGTCGGAAACTCGGTGGAATCAACACTTGAAGTTATCTCACCGTCCATCACACCGCACCTTGCGGTAATATCGCTTTCAAAACCCGTCGAGTAATAGAGTTTGCCGTTTACCATAACGGAAGGTATTTTAACTGTTTTTTCTTCGGTTTCGGTAATGTGGACTACGCTTGACACTTCTGCAATGTGTGCAGGATAACTTTCCGCAACCTCACCGCTGTAAGTGATTTTAACTTTGTCACCCGTATTGAAATTTGAAACGTCAATTTCATCGGGAAGCGTGACGTATATTCTGTCGGCAATCGAATAAAGTTTTTCATCCTCATCGGGTGCAACTAAAAGCATAGATTCTCTGTTCTCGATTACCGTTGCCTCAAAGTCGGGCTTTGCCTTGTCGCAGGCACAAAGCGACAAAATGAGCACAACCGACAGTAAAATAGCAAGTTTTTTCATTTAATTCTCCGTTTTAGCAATTTTTTTGCGTTTTTTCCTTATTACGATGACCGCAATAACAACCGCAACTATAATTATAACATAAGGAAGGAGATATACAAGTTCAATAAAGAAATTAACTATGCCTCTGCCAAACGCCTTGAAACCGCCGACGAAAGAATCGCCTATTCTCTGCCATACAGAGCGGTTGCCGTAAGTTACGTCGGTATAGAGTTCAACTTCTCTGAGGTTTACCGTAACGCTCGAGAAAGAAATCTGTTTACCCCAACTGCGTTTGGTTGCCTCGTGAGACTCTATTTCATAACTGATTTGTGAAAGTTTGTCTCCAATCTGTATAATGGCCTCTATTGTGTCTGCCTTTGCAAGAAGTTCCAAAAGGCGCTGCTGTTCAACTCTGAGTGTTTCAAGTCTTATTTCGGTGTCGCTGTACGCCTCGGTAATGTCGTTACTTGACTTGTTTTTGCCCGTCACGTTGCCGACGTTACCGCTTTCGTCGAGAAAAGCATCAAGCATACCTGAGG
>JAZSCG010000059.1:0-2623 GCA_045602805.1 Feifaniaceae bacterium | reverse complement strand
CCGCAAAAAATGTATGATTTTTTCTTTTCGGCTCTGTTTTATTGACGTCATCCGTACGACAGCAGAGATAATCCATACTGATGTCCAGCGCATCTGCAAGTGCAACGAGCTTCTGATAATCGGGCTGAGCATCACCCGTCTCCCACTTGCTGACAGCCTGTCTTGACACGCCCATTTTATCGGCAAGGCCCTCCTGACTGAGTCCTTTCATTTTTCTTGTGTTTGCCAGACGTTCATTAAAATTCATACTATCACCTCCGCCATTATACTATCAAAAAGTGCCGTTACATTCCACCAACACGACCTTGAATTTACGCAACCCACGGTTGCACAGTTGCAAACGTAAGCAGGAACGCCATTATAAGACAAAATACTCTTTTCATAAAAATTCTCCTCCGTAAAATAATTTCTATCGACCCCGATATTCTGATTTTAAAACCTCTGCCATTTCTTCAGGAGATTCTCTGCATCCGCCTTCAAGCCAAAGCTTTATAATGGCATTAAGCCCGTTTCTGAAAAACTCAATATGATACTTAAGGTTGATGTCTATGTGTTCTTTTTCGGCTCTTTTGGCGTCATATATTGAGATTAAAAATTTTTCATCATAACACAGTTTGAAATACGTTTTGTAAAAAATCTGATTCTCCTTGATATGCCTGAACATCTTCAACACACCCGTACGCTCATTAAAATAATCGTAATCTGCAAACAGATCACTGAATTCATTTTCGAGCTTTTCCCTCGTTTTATCGGCAAGGTCAAATATATCAATGTAATTTGCGTAAAAGGTACTGCGGTTAAGCCCTGTTATCTTTATAAGTTCCGAAACGGTAATATCTTTTATATCACGGGTTTGCAGTAACTCTATAAACGCCTTTTCGATTTTTTCCTGCGACTCCCGACGCCTTTTATTGTTCTTTACGTTCATAACAGTTTCTCCATTATTCCGACAATTGTTTCCGAATTGATGATTGTTGAAACTTTGCAAAAAATATTATACTACACTTGCAATAAAAACACAAATGTCGGTTTAATAAAGGAGGTTTTTTAATGAAAAAGAGTAGTTTTGTTGCACTCATTATGGGTACTGTAAGCGGTGTACTTTTTGCACTCGGTATGTGTATGGCACTTCTGCCTGAATGGAACGCTTTTACACAAGGTGTTGTTCTGGGCGGTATCGGCATAATTCTGGGCATTATCACCGCACTCATTCGTTGCAAAATGGAAAACGTAAAATTGCCAAGGCTGAGCGTTAAAAACGTATTGCGTACCTTGTATGCCGTTGTTGCCGTTCTGGTTTTAGGTGTCGGTATGTGTTTGTGTCTCGTGTGGAATCAAATCATATGGGGCGCACTCGTCGGTCTGCTTGGTATCGTTATGCTGATTGCGCTCATTCCGATGATTAAAGGCATCAAATGAAAGTGCTGAGCGTTGCAAGAAGCCCGTACACAAGCCTTGCCGTTAACGTTACTTATGCGCTGGGCAACTGTGTCATAGGTTTTTTTAACTCTTCGTGGTGGTTCATTACGGCAGGTGCCTATTATGCCGTACTTGCGATAGCGCGGTTTGCCGTCTTACTAATCGGGCGAAAAGCTGACGACGACTTTTTTGCCCGTCGCATTACAGGGATTTTGCTGACGGTACTTTCGTTTTGTATAGTGGGTGTGAACGTACTGTCCGCCGTAGAAAACAGAGGCACCGTTTTTCACGAAATTGTAATGATAACCATTACAACGTATAGCTTTGTGAAAATAACAATCGCAATTATCGGTATGGCAAAAGCAACTCGTCATACCTCCCCGGTACTAAAAACCCTGCGTAATATCGCACTTGCCGATGCTTGTGTTTCCGTTTACACAATGCAGCGGTCGATGCTCGTTTCTTTTCCGGGAATGGAAAGAGCAGATATTTTATTATTAAACGTTTTCACGGGAACAGCGGTATGGATTGTCGTACTGCTTCTCGGTATAAATCTGATTGGAGGAAAATATACGAATATGGCAAAATCAAAAATAGCAGAGGCAAACGAAAAAATTGCCGAAGCAGTAACGGAAGGCTACAAAAAAATTGAAAAAGGTGTTGTTGACGGCTACAAAAAAATCGAGCGTGGCGTCGTTGAGGGTTACACCAAAATCGAAGATAAGTTTGTTGATTCTTACCTCACCAAAGACGGTGAAAGCGTAGAGGAAGCAAAAGCAAGATTAAAAGAAAAGAAATAACAAAAAAGCAAGTCTTTCGACTTGCTTTTTTTGGTGGGCGGATACTCTGCGACTCCTTGATTTTTCGACTGCTCCGAGCAGTTACGAAAAATCTGCGGTGCTCGAGACTTCACAGTCCGAAAAACCTATCGCGGTTTTTCGGCTGCTTCGACGTACGCTTTGCTTACGCAAAAGGTCCTCATTCCACCCCTGCCCACACAAACAAAAAAGCAAGTCTTTCGACTTGCTTTTTTTGGTGGGCGGATACTCTGTGCCTCTTGATTTTTCGTCTGCTCCGAGCAGTTGCGAAAAATCTGCGGTGCTCGAGACTTCACAGTCCGAAAAACCTATCGCGGTTTTTCGGCTGCTTCGACGTACGCTTTGCTTACGCAAAAGGTCCTCATTCCACCCCTGCCCACACAAAC
>JAZSCG010000058.1:0-4893 GCA_045602805.1 Feifaniaceae bacterium | reverse complement strand
GATTTTTGATAAAATCAAAAATTTACCTTAATTCCGCATTCCGAATTACGAATTCCGAATTGAAAAAAGCAGTCTTTACAGACTGCTTTATTTCATTATAAGGACGTTCCAGCCTCTTTTATTGTGCGCTTCTATAAGCTTAAGTCCCTGCGCTTCAAGGGCGGTGAGAACTTCGTCCTTACGCTCGTCTATGATACCGCTCGTTATAAATACACCGTCATCGGCAAGAAAGCCTTTTATATACGGCGCAAGCGATATTATTACGCCTGATACTATGTTGGCAAATACTATATCGTAGCCGCTGCCGAGTGTAGAGCGGAATTCATCGTCGGTCACGTCACCGACCTTTGCATCGTAATTTCTGTGTATGCCGTTCATCGTGGCATTTTCGAGCGCTATTTCGTAGGAGGCACGCTCAATGTCAACCGCACATGCACGCTCGGCACCAAGCATCATTGAAATTACCGAGAGAATACCGCTTCCGCTGCCAAGGTCGAGAACAGAGTCGCCCTTTTTTACATATTTTTCTGCCGCTTCAAGACAAAGTTGTGTTGACTCGTGTGTTCCCGTACCGAACACCATACCCGGATTTACCTTGAATACCATACGGTCGGTCTCAATATCATCCTCCCACTCGGGCACGATAAGAAGCTTGTCGCCCACCTCTGTCGGCTTGAAGAAGCGCTTCCAGGTTTCTGCCCAGTCCTCCTCATTTACACTTTCGTGAGCAAGTTCAAGACTGCCGAAAAAGTCATTGTCAAGGCTTGACAGAAGCGTTTTCACGGCTGCAAGCATTTCCATGCTTTTTTCCGTTTCAAGATAGAAGCTTATCTGCGGTGTTTCTGCCGGCTTGTTAAGAAGCTCCTCATCAATATAGTCGTATTTATCACGACAATTTTCGACAAAATCCACAAAATCCGTCCTGTCCTCAATGACGAAACCGCCTATACCCAAATCGCCCAGAAGTGCGCACAGTGCATCTGCCGACTGCGATGTTGTTTTAATTGTTACTTTGATATATTCTTTCATATTTTCACCTCTTTGGAGATATTATAAACTATTTGGCAGAATATTGTAAAGCGATTTATGTAAACTTACGCCAATATACGACTTTTTTGTAAAGACTCTTTGAGTACAATGGGTTGGCGAGGTGTATGGATGTGAAAATTATACGACAAAATATGACAAAATACGGCGCCCTCTTTATAGGGTGCTTTTTATGCTCGAGAATTACGGTATTTAAAATGACGCTACCTGTGAGTGCGGCAATATGCTCTGCTTTTGCCTTTGACGTAACGGGCATTTCGGGTATGCTTGGTGCGCTTTTGGGACTGCTTTCTCTGGGCACATTATATGACAGTCTTAATATGTTCTGCTGTTGCCTCATTATAATCGGCGTGCGCATTGCACTTGACAACCTTGTGTCAAAGTATGCACCTTTCGTTGCATTTTTATCCGTTATGGTTACGGGGATTGCATCTCTGCCGAGATTTGGAGGAGCGTCATCACTTGTGAGAGCATTTTTGCTTGCCCTGCTTGCAGGTGTTACCGCCTATGCAATTGTGGATAATAAAAAAAGATTTTCAAAAATTTTAATATATGCATATATTGTAACGGCAATTCTTATTAATGATTTTCTGGGCATCTCAATAGCGCTCATCGTCCTGCTTGCAGGCGCATCCTACGGCGTTTGCGACGATTTATCGTTTTCCGTGCTGACGGGTGCGGTGTGCGGTCTTGGGCTATCCTTCCACACAGGCTTTGGTGCCGTATTGCCGGTTCTGTCTGCCGTTTGTCACCTTGTCCTCAAAAAGAGCAGGGCACTCTCTAAAGCCCTCTTTTTCGGGGTGATTTCTTTTACACTTGCGGTAAACAGTCCCACAACCGCCGTATACAGAATTGTTGAATGTGTAATCGCTTATCTTATAAGTCTTGCCCTGCCTGTGAGAAAGAAAAAGGCAAAAACCGTCGGCAATTTTGATAACGTTGCCGACATAATTTGCGATTTGCAATCTGAGTTTGAGGGCATATGCTCGGGCGTCGTACCCGGCGGAGAGGCGGACATATCAAAGCTGTGTGATGAGATTTGCGATAATATATGTATTACCTGCCCACGCCGTGACGAGTGCTGGGTAGCGGAGTTTTCGGATACGACCGAGTGTATCGGAAAAGCACTCCATCATCTTAAATGCGGTACGGCAATGACGCCCGATTTGCTGTCGGGAAGGCTTTACGGCTGTATCAGGGGCGGTGAGATATGCGAGCGACTTAATGAGGTGTATCGCAGTAACACTTCAAAAAAAGTGCATATGCCGTCGGTGCTTGCTGCCGCAATTCTTAGGGATTTAAGTGCGGTCTATGAGAAGAAAGAACCAAAAGCTAAAATAACGGTCAATGAAGCATCAAGGACGAAGGGCGGCGAGGGCGTGTCCGGTGATAATGTGAGTGTGTTTTGCGACAGAGGCAGGCAGATAGTTCTGCTCTCCGACGGTATGGGCAGCGGTGAGGCGGCAAGACGGTACAGCGTATTTGTGTGCGATGCCGTGAAAAAGCTCGTATCGGGCGGTATATCACCCGAGACGGCTCTGCTTTTAGTGGGAGATATGTTAGGCTTTGCAGAGGGTGACTGGTTTGTCGCCGCCGATATGCTTGTGATTGATTTGCAGACCCTCAAAGCTGAGCTTATCAAGGCAGGCGGTGCACCCTCGCTGTTACAGCGTAAAAACAAGTTCTTCGATTTGTCGGGAAGCACGCTTCCTCTCGGCATAGGCGGCGGCAAAACCGAAAAAATTACCCTGCATTTAAAGGACGGCGACACCCTGCTTTTATTCTCCGACGGTGTGACCGATTTCGACGATAACTGCGCTGTTATTACGGGCATTGCAAAAAATTGTGAGGACAGCAAAAATCTGCCGAAAGAGGTTATATCCTCGCTCTCGCAGGTCGCCCACGACGATATGAGCGTCGTGGCGGTTACAATCAATTCGTAATTCGGAATTCGGAATGCGGAATTAAGGAAGATTTTTGATAAATCAAAAATCAATCCACAATAAATAAAAGGATGAGAATTTCTCATCCTTTTGTTATAAATATCAGTACCGCAAGTCCTATAAACAGCAGGCATAACGGATATGCAAGTTTTGCACGCCTTTTCCTGCATTGTCTGCGATAATATTTTATTGAGTAGTTGTTTATTATCCGCTCTGCTTCGGCGAGCATATCGTTTTTCTTCATATCCGCACACCTCACAAAAGGTAGTATGGCAGAAAAGAAAAAATATATACTTTTTAATTTTTTGAATGTAAAAAAATTGATACTAATGTATAATGTAAGTGCAATGTACATATAATATATTGACATAATGGTTGCATCGTGGTACTATTTATATGAAGGAGGCTGATATTATGGCTGCAACAAATGTTACAATGCGTATTGATGAAGAATTAAAATCTCAACTTCAGGAATTGGTTTCAAATCTTGGTATGGATATGACAACATTTTTTACCTTGTCTGCAAAACAGGCAGTCAGGGAACAGAGAATACCTTTTGAAATTTCTTTGAGAGTGCCTAATGCTGAAACAATTGAAGCAATAGAAGAAGTGAAAGCAATGAAGAAAAATCCTTCACTTGGAAAAACATACACAGATGTTGATGATATGATGAAGGAGTTACTAAGGTGAGATATTCAATCAGACCTACTACCAGATTTCAAAAGGATTTAAAACGAATCGAAAAAAGAGGATATAATATTTCTCTTCTTACGGAAATAATTAAAAAGTTGGCGGGTGGAGAACAACTTCCTGAAAAGAATAAGGATCATAATTTGTCGGGTGACTATGCGGGGTGCAGAGAATGTCATATTACACCCGATTGGCTGCTGATTTATGAGATTGCAGATGATCAATTAATATTGTATCTTACAAGAACAGGAACACACAGTGATTTGTTTTGACAGTTTATCATATTGACAAAATAATAAAAGGATGAGAAAATTCTCATCCTTTTATTTAATCAGTCTTCGCCGAATAACCCAAGTAACATCTTTGCAGATACTTCGACGCCTTCATCAAATGACTCTTTGAGCATTAAATACGTACGCTTATTCATAAGAAATATGATTTCTTTGTAGATTTTTTTCTGTTCACAAGTAAATGTTTCATAAAGTTTATCCTCTTTTTCAACAATAGTTTTACTTAATTTTGAATTCTCACTCATTATTTTTAAAATCTCCTTTACGAAAACATAATATGCTACAATATTGTAGCATATTTGAAAAATTAAAGCAACAAAATAGTAGCATATCCTTGTAAGGAGTTGCTATTATGTTTTTTCCAAGATTAGAAGATTTAAGAATTGATTCAGATAAAACACAAGAAGAAATTGCAAGTGTTTTAGAGTGTAAACGGGAAGTTTACAGACGATATGAAAAGGGGATTCACGAAATTCCTGTCTGGGCAGTCATAAAACTGGCAAAGTATTATCAGACGAGTGTTGACTATATTCTTGGCTTAACGGATGAACGTTAAGTATAATAAAAGGATGAGAAAATTCTCATCCTTTTATTTGTTGTGAATTGAATTGCGGTTCGTCGTAAACGCCGAACCCTACGGTGTAGGGTGCAGCATTTATGATGCACCGTAATTTAATGAAATTCCGCACAAGGAATTTCTACCTTAATTACGAATTACGCATTACGAATTCCGAATTGAATTTATAAACTCGTCTGCTTCATTAAGGGTGCATATTTTCGTTGCCTGTGCACGAAGTGATGCACCGCCCCTTATGTCCCTGATGTACCAGGCAAGCTGACCTCGTGCTTCGAGAATACCTATTCTCTCGCCTTTGAGTGCAACAAGGGCGTGAACGTGCCTTCTTGCCGTCTCCATTATGACG
>JAZSCG010000057.1:0-9403 GCA_045602805.1 Feifaniaceae bacterium | reverse complement strand
AAAAAATGATTGCATATGCAATCATTTTTTTTATGTGTAATTCCTTATTTTAAGGTAAAAATAACCTTGAGGTGAGGATAATGGGCGAGAGAACATCACGTGTGATATTTGATGGGGAAAAGGCACGTATAAAATTATTGAAATTTGACACCTGTGAGGCTGTGAGAATAGGTGCTGCCGCAGCACTTCATTTTAAAGGGAAAATAGGCGTTATGGCAGATGACAGAAGTCTTGCAGGGGCAAAAAGTGCCGTCTTGTCGGGAATAATTAAAACAGATTCGCAGGCACTTGATTACGGTATGGGCTTTGGTGCACTTCTCTCGTACTGCATAAGAAAGAATAATCTTGACGGCGGAATTATGCTCAATTTGAGAGACGGGATTTGCGGAATATATTTTTACGACAGATACGGGCTTAAGGTTTCATTTGAAAGTTATAATGAACTCAAAAAACTTCACGGGATGTTGCCCGACGGTGTTCTCGCTGCACATATTCCTGCCGAGAATGCATCAAGATGTGACACATCCGGTTATGCAAAGGATGTTGCCGTGTTTGATTTAAGCGGAATGTCGCTCCATTTCGAGTGTGGCAATATTTATGTGTCGGCGTGTGCCAAAGAGATATTTGAAAAGTGCGGTGCAGAATTGTTACAAATGCCTGCACCCGGACATATAACATTGTGTGCAGACAGAGAGGGGCATTTTCTGTGGGGCAAGGATGAAAAAATGTGTCCTATAACAAAAAATGAACTTAGTGCACTTCTTATAAAAACGGCATCTGAAAACGGTACGGACAAAATAGCATATTCTTATCTCTGTCCCACATTTTGTGACAGTTTATGTGAGATTTATGGAATAGAATATTCAAAAGTGTACGATATTGCAAACGAAGATGACGTTTACGCAAGAAAGTGTGTGGCAGATAATGCTGTTTGTTTTGATGCACTTCTTGCAGCAGTGCAGATATGCGGATATCTTAAAAAAAAGAGTATCGGACTTACACAGGCAAAAGAGAATATTCCCTGTGGTGTAACAAAGGTTCAGAATATATGGATACCGTCTTCTCGCAAGGATTACGTGATACGGCGTCTTTCGGGCAGGATAGGAAGTGCGGCAAGGGTGAGGGTGCTTCCGTGCGTAACGGGCGGTCTGCGACTTATGGTGGAGGCATATGATGAGGAATCGGCAGATGAACTTTGTTATTTTTATAAAAATGAGATATACCGACTCGCTGAAAATGCCGATGAGTGAAAATTTGACATAAGAGTAAATTTGAGATATAATAACAAAAGTTGATTATAACCGTGTATCCACTCACGCACGGGTAATATATATGTACGTAGAAATTTAATATTTTGAGGGATGAAAAACAATCCCTCTTGTTTTGCTATGTAAAAATTTATCTGAAGCTGACAAAGGAGGACATATGGCAGAAGAAATGAAAGAAACAAAAAAGCACTATTACAGGCCGAAAAAGAAGACTCAGTCAAAGCCTGCTCAGGAAACGAAGAAAACTACAGATAAAAAGAAAAAAACTCCGCAGAATGTTAAGCAGACTCCAAAAAAGCCTGTGAAAAAACAATCTGCACCAAAAAAGAAAAAGACGGTTGCACAGGACAAACTGCCCTTTAACGTGAAAGTTATTCCGCTTGGCGGACTTGGCGAAGTCGGAAAAAATATGACCGTAATTGAATACGGCAACGAGATGATTTGCGTAGATGCGGGAATGAGTTTTCCTGACGGGGATATGCCGGGTATTGACTACGTAATACCGGATTACACGTATATCGAAAAGAATTTCGACAAGTTTAAGGGTATTGTCTTGACACACGGTCATGAGGACCATATAGGAGGTATTCCTTTCCTTCTTAAAAAGGTAAACGTCCCGATATACGGAACAGACCTTACGATAGGCTTTGTAAAGAACAAACTTGAAGAGCATAAGCTTATAAAAAAGGCAAAGCTCAATGTTATAACTGCGGGTTCAAAAATAAAGATAGGCTGTTTTGAAATTGAGTTTATACACACAAATCACTCTATTCCCGGCGCTGTTGCACTTGCGATAACAACACCTGCAGGTGTGCTTCTGTTTACGGGCGACTTTAAGATAGACTCTACACCTATACACACTCAGATGATTGATCTGGGCAGACTGGGTGAGCTTGGTAAAGAGGGTGTGCTTGCACTTTTCTCTGACAGCACCAATGCTGAAAGACCGGGCTTTACTTCGAGTGAGAGGATAGTAGGTGAAACTTTCCATACACTCTTCAAAAGCACGAAAAAACGTATTATAATTGCAACATTTGCTTCAAACATACACCGTCTGCAGCAGATAATGGATGCGGCAGCAGAGCATGGAAGGAAAGTGGCAGTTTCGGGACGAAGTATGCTCTCGAATATAAAAACCGCAATTGATCTTGGTGTAATGGAAGTTCCTAAGAATACTCTCATTGACCTTGCCAACATCAAAAATTATGCAGATGATAAACTCGTGCTCATAACAACGGGCAGTCAGGGTGAGTCGATGAGTGCACTTGCGAGAATGGCGCACGATGACCATAAAAAAGTTGATATTGGTCCGAATGATATGGTTATAATATCGGCAACACCCATCCCGGGTAACGAAAAAATGGTATCAAAAGTCATAAATGAATTGCTCGAGCACGGTGCGGAAGTGGTTTATGACCGTCTTCGTGATATACATGTTTCGGGACATGCCTGTCAGGAAGAACTTAAAATTATGATAGCGCTTACAAAACCAAAATTCTTTGTTCCGGTACACGGCGAAGTAAGACAGACGGCAAAGCATGCCTCGCTTGCAAAACAGGTAGGCTATGATGATGAGCATATTATGCTGCTTGAAAACGGAAGCGTTCTTGAATTCACAAGAAATACCGCAAAGGTAACGGGAAAGGTGCAGGCAGGAATAACGCTTGTTGACGGAAGCGGTATCGGTGATGTCGGCAACATTGTTCTCCGTGACAGAAAGAAGCTGTCGGAGGATGGGCTTATAATTGTTGTGGTTTCAATAGATTCTTCGGCAGGATACGTTGTGTCGGGTCCCGACATAGTCTCAAGAGGCTTTGTATACGTCCGCGAAAGTGAAGACCTTATGGACGGTGCAAAAAGAGTGGTTAATAATCTGCTTAAAAAATATGAGGATAATTTTAATCATGACTGGGCAGCAATCAAAAATGATATAAAGGATGCGCTTAGCACTTATGTTTATGCGCAGACCAAACGTTCCCCGATGATAATTCCGATAATAATGGATGTATAATAAAAAAACACAGTGGATATCCACTGTGTTTTTTTATTTATAAAAGTTTTTCTGCGGAAATTCTGATATTTTCCACTATCTCTTCGCAAGCCTTTGCAGAGTCTGCCTTGGCAGTAATATAGAACTTTATCTTGGGTTCTGTGCCCGAAGGTCTGATTACGAGTGAACAGTCGTTCTCAAGCTCGTAGAAAAGAACGTCGGAGGAGGGGAGACCTGTAGCTGTCTTTTCCAAAGTTTCCGTATCCGTGATATATCCGCTCTGATAATCACGTATTTTGAGAACCTTGAGACCTGCTATTTCGGTCGGAGCATTTGCTCTGAGTCTTACGCCCGTTTCCTTCATACGTTCGAGACCGTCAAGACCTGTCATTGTGACAGATACAACACTTTCAAGGTAGTTGCCGTATGTTTCGTACATTTCCTGCATTGCATCATACAGACTCTTGCCCTGCTTTTTGTACCAGCAAGCCATCTCTGCGATGAGAAGTGAAGCGTTTACAGCATCTTTATCACGGGCATATGTGCCGGTGAGATAACCGTAACTCTCTTCAAAACCGAATATATATGTATATTCGCCGCTTGCTTCAAACTCCTTAATCTTTTCGCCGATGAACTTAAAGCCTGTGAGAACGTCAAACATCTTTACGCCGTATTTGTCACAGACCGCTTTTGCCATATTTGTTGAAACAATACTCTTTACGGCAGCGGGATTTGACGGGAATGTGCCCGTTTCCTTACGGCATCTGATTATAAAATCAAGAAGAAGTACACCCACCTGATTGCCCGAAAGTGTAACGTAGTCACCTGCGTTGTTTCTTACCACAATACCTGCTCTGTCTGCATCGGGGTCGGTACCGATGATAAGGTCAATATCCTGCTCACGAGCCAATTCTATTGCCCTTGTAAAGCCTGCCTTATCTTCGGGGTTAGGTGACTTTACGGTGGGGAAGTTGCCGTCAATTGTCATCTGCTCGGCAACGGTGATAACGTGCTTGAAACCGATTCTCTTAAGCATTTCGGGAACAAGTCGGTAACCTGCACCGTGGAAAGGTGTGTAAATGACCTTGAAAGAGTCGGCAAGTTCTTTTACGATGTCACCGCATACAGACTGCTCGAGTACTTTTGCAAGATACTTTTCGTCCATCGCATCTCCCATCATTTCGATGAGACCTGCATTCTTTGCATCTTCAAAATCCATTGTTCTGACATCTTCAAATATGTCTATCTGAGTAAGCCTGTCGGATATCTGTTTTGCATGGTCGGGCGGAAGCTGTGCACCGTCCTCCCAATATACTTTATATCCGTTGTACTGTTTGGGATTGTGGCTTGCAGTAACGTTTACACCTGCTATACAGCCGTTTTCACGTAATGCGAAAGAAAGCTCAGGAGTGGGACGAAGTTCGTCAAAAAGATATGCCTTTATACCGTTTGCTGCAAGAACACATGCCACTTCTTTTGAAAAAAGTTCACTGTTGTTTCTTGAGTCGTAGGCTATGGCAACGCCTCGCTTCTTTGCTTCGTCACCGACACCTGCTATAAGGTCTGCAAGGCCTTGTGTTGTATACCGTACAGTATAGACATTCATCATATTCAGACCTGCACCCATCGTGCCACGAAGACCTGCTGTACCGAAATCTAGCATTTTAATAAAGCGGAATTTTATATCCTCATCATCGGTGAGTGATGTAAGTTCTGCCTTCGTCTGCTCGTCCACATAGGGGCTTTGGATCCATTTTTTGTAGTTCTCAAGATACATTTTATCACACCTTTTTTAAAATATAGTAGGACTGAGGTTCGACCGTGAGGTCGCCCTTATATGCTTCTTCTTTGCTTAAATCATAATATATGCTGTCAAGGTGCAAATTATAATCTTTATCCGACAGATTGACGCATACAATAAGTGTTTCGTTACCGTTTTCTCTGGAAAAAGCAAAGACCCCGTTTTCATGGCAGATATTTTTGTAGTTTCCGTCTTTAAATAGGTGGGATGCTTTTCTCACAGAACCGAGAAATGTGTACCATGAAATAAGGTCGGCGTTTTCCTTACCCCAAGGGTATGTCTGTCGATTGAATGGGTCATTATAACCTTCCATTCCTGCTTCGTCACCGTAGTACACACAGGGTACGCCCGGCAGGGTATACTGTAAAAGAGAGGCGATTTTGAGCCTGTGAATACCAAGCCTCCACTCCGAATCGGAAAGACGGGTGCCAGCTTTACGTTCACGGTCATTGCCTTCTATTATCCTTCCTGCAAGCGCAGTAATAATTCTGGGTGTGTCGTGAGTACCCAGTATATTCATAAGACAGTTTAAAGTATCCTTCGGATAGTTGTCGCACAACTCTCTCATGGTTACGGCAAGCCCGTGGGAATTGCCGTAGCGTACGTAGTCAATAATGGCATTTTTCAGAGGATAGTTCATAACAGCGTCAAGCTGTTTGCCCTGAAAATATTTTCGTCTTTTATCGTAAGATATTTTGTTGCTGGCATCCTCCCACACTTCACCTATTATAAGAGCATCCTTGCTTGCACCTTTTGCAGCTTTGCGCAGTGCTTCAAGAAAACTGTCGGGAAGCTCATCAGCAACGTCAAGACGCCAACCGCGGGCACCGTTTTTAATCCATTTACTGATAATACCGTTTTTGCCGTTAATAAATTCGCAGAAATCGGGATTATCTTCGTTGATATCGGGCAGGGTGTCAAAATTCCACCAACACTCATATTTATCCGGATATTCGTAGAAACGGAACCAGTTGTAATACGGTGAATCGGGGGATTCGTAAGCACCCACACCGTCATATCTGTGGTATTTATTGAAATATACAGAGTCTGCACCGACATGGTTGAACACACCGTCGCAAATTACGGAAATGCCACGTCTTTTTGCGCTTTTGCAAAGGGATTTAAAATCCTTCTCGTCACCAAACATGGAGTCTATTTTTGAATAATCACCCGTGTCGTATTTGTGGTTCGAATAGGCATCAAATATAGGATTTAAGTAGATGCAGGTAACACCGAGAGATCTTAAATAATCGAGTTTCTTCTCGACACCTTTCAGATCACCGCCAAAAAAGTCGTTATTTAAAATAAGACCTTCCTCGTTAGGCTTCCAATCGGGTAGTTCATACCAGTTTTCGTGAATGCGGGCAGTGCTTTTCAGTGCATGATCCGCACCTTTATTGAATCTGTCAACGAAAATCTGATAATAAAGACCGCCCTTTATCCAGTCAGGGGTACGAAAATTCTTCTCATAGACAGTAAGCTGCCATGAACGCAGGCTATCCGACATGGGGACGGCATGCCCCATATCATCCCTGCCTATAACGGTGTCAAAACCGTTTTGCTTTGCCACAAAATAATACCAGAAAAGACCGACTTTTTGCGGCGTATAAGTAAATTTGAACAAATCCGTAACACCGTCAGTCGACTTTTCCATAGGGAAGAAGGTTCGCTTGCCGGTGTTATCGTCAATTATGAAAAGTTCAGCGCCCCAGAGTCCGTCGCAAAAGTCCGCTTTAAGAGTAAAATCTATTGACGAGCCTTGTGCGACAGGCCCCATAGGGTTTCTGAAAGATGTGTCAAGTGAGTCAAAATAAAACATTAATTAACCTTTTAAACGTTTGAGATTCCAGATGTTGTCTGCATATTCAGTTATACTGCGGTCAGCAGCAAAAATACCTGCACCTGCAATATTTTCAAGCATCATTCTGTTCCACTTGTCTTTATTGAGGAAGTCTGCATTCATTCTGTCATGAACACTGCAGTAGTCGCCAAAATCCGCAAGACACATATAAGGGTCGGCAATGCCGTGATCACCATACATGAGGTAGCACGCAATATCGCTGAAATCAGTACCGTTTATACCGCCTCTGATGAAATCAATCACACGGCGTATTTTTTCGTTGTTATCATAATACCAGATAGCGTTGTACCCTGTCTTCCAGAGGTCGTCCACTTCTTTGTCGGACATGCCGAAGATGTAGATGTTATCCTTACCGACACTCTGATAAATCTCGACATTTGCACCGTCCATGGTACCAAGCGTAATTGCACCGTTTATCATGAGCTTCATATTACCTGTGCCGCTTGCTTCCTTACCTGCAAGTGATATCTGCTGTGAAATATCAGCGGCAGGCATAAGATGCTCAGCCATAGTTGCAGTATAGTTCTCAAGGAATACCACACGTATTTTTTCTCTTATGGCAGGCTCTTTCTCTATCAAAGCGGAGAGTTCTGAAATAAGCTGGATTATTCTCTTTGCATGGTAGTAGCCGGGAGCGGCCTTTGCGGCAAAGAAGAATGTCTGAGGCTGAATATCCTTGTTCGGATTGTCCTTGAGTTCGAGATAGAGCGAGATGATTCTCATTGCATTGAGAAGCTGTCTCTTATACTCGTGCAGACGCTTTGCCTGAACGTCAAAGAGAGAATCGGGATCGGGTGCGATGCCCATGGTCTTATTAACCCTGTTGGCAAATGCAATCTTGTTGTCCTTCTTGATTTTCTGGAGCTGTGCAAGAATTGCCGCATCGTCCTTGAATGCACGAAGCTTTTCAAGCTCAGTACCGATTTTTTTGTAACCGTCACCGATAGTTTCGTCAAGAAGCTTTGTGAGAGCGGGATTGCTCTGACAGAGCCAGCGTCTGTGAGCGATACCGTTGGTGACATTGGTGAATTTTTCGGGTGTTGTGTCTGCAAAGTCCTTGAATATCGTCTTTGTGAGGATATCCGAATGGAGTGCAGAAACACCATTAACTTTGTGTGAACCGATAACGCTAAGGTTAGCCATACGAACCTGTGAATGTGAAAGAACAGCCATACGCTCAATCTTTTCCCAATCACCGGGATGTTTTGCCCACATATCGTTGCAGAAACGCTGATTAATCTCTTTGATTATCATATGAATACGGGGAAGTCTGCGTTCGATGAGGTCTTCCGGCCATTTTTCGAGCGCTTCGGCAAGAACGGTATGATTTGTATATGCAACTGTGTTGCACACGATATCCCACGCAGTATCCCAATCGTAATGATACTCGTCGATAAATACACGCATCAGTTCGGGAATGCAGAGTGCGGGATGTGTGTCGTTAATGTGAATTGCAACCTTGTCAGCAAAGTTTGAAAGTGTACCGTAAGCCGCAAGGTGATCCTTGATAATGTTCTGGATTGAAGCAGATACAAGGAAGTACTGCTGTTTGAGACGGAGCGATTTACCCTCGAAATGATTATCTGCAGGGTAGAGTACCTTTGAAATCATTTCCGCATTTGTACGTTCGATTGTAGATCTTACATAGTCGCCGCTTGAAAAGCTCTTCATATCGAACTTGTCAATGTCACGGGCAGCCCACAGACGCAGCGTACTTACACCGGTACTGCCTGCACCCGATATCATCATATCGTAGGGAACAGCCTCGATTTCGTCGTAATCGGAATAATCGATTGTAAGACCGTTTTCCGTCCAGTTTTCTGATATATGACCGTCAAATTTTACCCTGAATGCAAGGTCTTTTCTCTCGGTCAGCCATACATCGCCGCCGGGGAGCCATACATCAGGAAGTTCAGTCTGCCAGCCGTCAACAATCTTCTGCTTGAAAAGACCGTATTCATAACGGATGGAAAAGCCTGTTGCAGGATAGTCAAGCGTTGCAAGAGAATCCATAAAGCATGCTGCAAGCCTTCCCAGACCGCCGTTGCCGAGACCTGCATCGGGCTCAAGCTCATAAAGGTCGGCGAGATTTACACCGTAACCCTTTAAAACCTTTTCGGCAGTATTTGTGAGACCGAGATTGTAGAGATTGTTCTTAAGAGAACGTCCTACAAGGAATTCCATACAGAGATAGTAAACCTTTTTAGGATGCTGTTCTTTTCTCATTTTGTGAAAGGTGACTTTCTTGTTTGTGAGTTCGTCTTTAACTACCAATGCAAGAGATTTATACATCTGTTCAGGAGTTGCCTCAGAGGGCTGACAGCCAAAGTATCTCTGAATGGTGTTTTCGAAAGTTTCCTTAAATGCTTTCTGTGTTGATACCGAAGACCTTACTTTAGTATTCGGTTTCTGGTTTTTTGTGTTAGACATAATTGAAATTACCTACCATTTTAGTTTGTTACGCACTATAATACTATATTTTT
>JAZSCG010000056.1:0-2237 GCA_045602805.1 Feifaniaceae bacterium | reverse complement strand
TACGTATCTCGAAATCGGCATCTATGCCGTAAAGAATTTTGATTCATCAAAATATTACGTCGAATTTGAAAGCCTTTCTCTTGGTGAGGCTGAAAGCAAACTGTCGGCAGGTGATATAAACGCATATCTGCTTGTTCCCGACGGGTTTGTACGCTCTGTGTCACGGGGGCAGAATCTGAAAATCAAATACGTTACGGGTAACAGTCCGTCTATGCTCAGCGCACTCATCGTCGATGAAATATTGCAGTCTGTTTCCGACATCGTCGTGCAGACTCAAAGCGGTGTATTTGCACTTATCGACATTGCAAAAGGGCAGGGTATACCCTCCCGTCAGCGAAACTCCATGGGTGATGAACTTATTGCCGAATATCTTGATATCGCACTCGACCGTGAAGACCTTTATGACGTTGAGTATCTCGGTCTGGGGGAAGGCTATTCTTTTGAAGCCTACTACGTCTGCGCAATCCTGATAATCCTGATTATGCTGTGGGGCATACTCTGCGTCAATCTACTCGTCAAAACCGACCTTGCAACCGAACGCCTGCTCTTTTCACGGGGGCTTGGTGCAACGGGTCAGGTATTTGCGGAATATCTGTCGTTTTTTGCTGTCGCAACGGTAAATACACTCATTGTGGTTACGGCGCTGAGTGCGGTGAATTTTGAGTTTCTGTCACCACTCAGAAACATTGCGGAGTATGCGCTGTTTTCATTGAAACTGCTTCCTGCCGTGGCTCTTATATGTGCTATGCAGTTCTTTTTGTACGAACTGACGTCCGACGTTATCAACGCCGTGATTTTACAGATAATTTCTACCGTGATTCTCTCGTACGTTACGGGATTTTTCTACCCCGTGGGCAACCTTCCGTCAATTTTACGGCGCATCTCTGCTCTGCTTCCGACGGGTGTTGCGTTTGACTTCTTTTTGTCTGCCTCCGACTTTAATGCGGGGCTTGTGGGAATTGTTGCCTGTGTCGGATATACCGCAGTTTTACTTGCGCTTTCCTGTGGGGTAAGAAAAATCAGGCTGGAAAGGGGCAGAATATGATCAGAAATAAGTTTTATCTTTATTACGCTCTGGGTAAACGCCTGATTAAAAAGGTGAGCTTTTTAATTATTTTACTGCTTATCCCTGCGTTTACACTGCTCATTACCTTCTCGGCACGACAGGACAGCGGTCTCGTCCGTATTGCACTGGCAAGTGAGGGGCGTGATGCTTTTTCAGTTGCTCTGACCGACAGAATTGATGCGCAAAGCAAGGTCGTGCAGTATATCCGATGTGACAGTCCCGATGAGGCTGTGGCGCTGGTTCAAAGGGGTGGTGCCGATGCTGCCTGGGTACTCAAAAAGGATATCGGGGAGGAAATAAAAAAAGTATACGAGGGTAAAAATGCAAAACTCGTTCGTATCTATGCCGTCGAGGACAACGTGCTTGTACGTGCATCGAGAGAGAGGCTTTTTGCATGTATTTATCCTGAAATTGCATATGGCGTCTATGAACGGGCTGCCTTGCCGATAGATGCTCAGTCGGCGGCAAGCACCTACAATATGTTTGGTGATTTCGGTGATGTAATCGAATTTGAGTTTAAGTCAAATGAGGCGGATTTTGAAAATGCAAGTTATATTACTTCACCGCTTCGTGGTATTCTCGCGTCGGTTATGCTGTTGTGCAGTCTTGCCGCTACGTTTTATTTTCGTACAGACGACAAAAACGGCGTTTTTTCGACACTCGGTGAGAGGGAGAAACTTTTCGTTTCCTTTGCCAATAATCTTGCGGCACTTTCTGTATCCGCAGTCTTTGTGACGGTGGCACTTGTTCTGTCGGGAATTTATACGGCTTTTATCAGAGATACGGTTTTGATGGTGCTTTTCGTGCTCGCTTCGGCGCTGTTTTGCACTCTGCTCGGCGCACTTTTTAAATCACCGACCCAAATGGCGGTTTTGTTGCCGACGGTGCTGATTCTTTCTCTGGCAATGACTCCGGTGTTTTTCAATATAAAATCATTCAAAGCGGTAAGTCTGCTTCTGCCACCCTATTACTATCTCTACGGTACGGGGGATATGTCTTTTGCAGTCGGTCTTGCTCTGTATACGCTGATTGCAGGCGCAATATTATGGTTAAAGAATCGCCAATAGGCGATTTTTTAATTTATGTGTTTTATTTTCTGTATACTTATTGTATAATAATATAATAGTGTGAAATAAAATCTGTCTTAAGTCGGAGGCCAAGCGGTCTTAGG
>JAZSCG010000055.1:0-2027 GCA_045602805.1 Feifaniaceae bacterium | reverse complement strand
TGGGCTCGATTGTAACTCCCAACGGCAGTAGTAAGAGTTGGGAGATTACAGGCGGAACGGCAGGCAATTATACATCAAAACTTGTGCAGAACCCTGCTTCGTCGGCTACCGGCGGGATAACCTCAGGCGGCGGCGGTATAACCTCTGCAGGATCGCAGTCGGTCGAGGATATGTACGGCAGAGCATATAACGATATGGTCGGCGGACAGAATAAATTAACGAGAATGGCGGTAAATCAGCTTGAAAGCCAGAAAAAGGGCGTTCACAATGCTTACGACGCCTCTGCAAGAAACGCCTACACCAACTATATGATGAACAACAAGAATTTAAATGAAGCGCTTATCCGTGCAGGTCTGTCCGAGGGCGGTATGAGCGAAAGCTCGCAGGTTGCCTCAAATGCCGCATACGGTGCGGAGCTTACGCAGAATGAAATTGGCAGAAATCAGGCAATCAGCGACATCGACTCGCAGATAGCCGACGTTCGTTACAAGGGCGAAGCGGCACTTCTCGATGCGAAAAACAAACTGAGTCTTGACAGAATAGACTATCTGATCGATAAGGAAAAGAGAGAGCAGGACAGAGCATGGAATGTGGAAGATGAGTACCGTGACAGAGCATGGGCAAATGAGGACCGTGCCGACACGAATTATCACAACTATCAGAAAAATGCACTTGGAACACTGCAAAGTCTGGCACTGATGGGCATTACAACTCCGCCGAAAGAACTTCTTGGTGCACTCGGTCTCACTCCCGAGCAGTACAAGCAAATGCTGAAATATTACAAAGAAAAGTAAGAGAGGGGAATTTCCCCTCTCTTTCAGGAAAGGACTTTAAAATGACTTACAGAGATAGAATGAATGAAATTCTTCGGGGTGATACCAATATACTTGCAAGAAAATATATCGGCAGATACGCAGACAATATGAGAATGAAGGATAAGGAAAAAATTCTCGCAGATATTTATATGTCTTTTGATAACGAGTTGAAGAAATCAAAAGAAGTGAAAAGTGACGCCCAGTTGCGTATAGAGGAAATCGACAATGAAATGAAGTTGATACGCAATAAAGACAGGGATGAAATACTTTCACAGAGGATAAAAAACTACGACCCGTCAATAAGTGTTGAGGATAAAGACAAAGTGCTCGGGCAGGTTTATGACGAGTTGACAGAGGAAAGAAAGAGACTTGACAAGCAACCGACAATAATAACCCCACCCGAACCGCCCGAAAACCCGAAATTAACGACTCTGCCGGACGAATCGGTAACTGTCGGAGCGGAGGTTAAACCGCTTTCAAATACAAGCGGTCATTCAGGTGAGAAAAGAACGCCGAGAGGAATGACCGATCTTGATATTGAGGCAAATATGAAAGAAATACTTCACGGCGACACAGATACGTTTCTTGAAAATAATGCAGAAATGTACGGCTTCTCATACGACCCCGATATGAGTGCCGTGGAAAAGGAAGATATACTCCGATGCATATACGACACTTTAGAGGAAGAAAGGCGAAAACTCAAAGCGGGTGAATACGATGCAAAACTCGAAAATCCTTCGATAGAGGAAACTAAAGCATTGGATGAGAAAATGTCATATATGCAAACCATTACCGAACCCGCAAACGAGAAAATGTCGACAGCTGATGTCAGACAGCAGGTTTTTAATAGTATGGACAGGGATACATTCCTTGAAAATCATCAGGAAGTCTATGGCTACTATTACAACGACAATATGAGTGAAGCTGAAAAGAACGACTTGTATAGACTTGCAAAGACCAGCGTTGAACAGGAAAGCAACGATGCACAAAGTGATGCTAAAAAAGTGTGGAATGCAAATTTTGCAACAAAGTGGATAAAAAATAACGTATATGATGTACAAAAAGGGGATTTTGATATAAATTTCACATACAATACGCTACTTGAACAGCAGGCTTATGCATGGGCAGAATACTTAAACTCAGGTAGTGAGTATGCACGAGAAATTGCTGATTTATGGGATCTTGCCGAAGCGAAATTTCTTGCCGATAATG
>JAZSCG010000054.1:0-14482 GCA_045602805.1 Feifaniaceae bacterium | reverse complement strand
TAGTGGTTAGAAGTCGGGAAGCCCTGATAGTGCAGACGACCTGCACCGCCCGTTGCGATAATAACCGTCTTTGCTCTTGCAACGAGGTATTCGTCAGTTTCCATATTCTGAAGAACTGCACCTGCAACTCTTCCGTTTTCGTCTTTGATAAGTTCTACCGCTGAAGTGAATTCAACAACGGGAATCTTTCTGTTGATAACTTCGTCACGGAGTGTACGCATAATTTCTGCGCCCGAGTAGTCTTTACAAGCGTGCATACGCTTTCTTGAAGTACCGCCGCCGTGTGTCGTTACCATTCTGCCGTCAGCGTCCTTATCGAACATAACGCCGAGGTCGTTAAGCCATTTGATAGCGTCGGGTGCTTCCATAACGAGTCTTCTGAGAAGCCCGGGTCTTGCAGCGAAGTGACCGCCGCCGAAAGCATCAAGGTAATGCTGAACGGGTGAGTCATTTTCCTTATCTGCAGCCTGGATACCGCCTTCTGCCATCATTGTGTTGGCATCACCGATACGAAGCTTAGTAACTATCATTACGTTTGCGCCTGCATTGTCTGCTTCGATTGCAGCAGATGAGCCTGCGCCACCGCCGCCGATTACGAGAACGTCTACGTCGTAGTCAACCTTATCAAGATCGATCTTCTCGCCTAAAAGACGGCTGTTTGAGTGGAGAAGATTACCGAGTTCAAGCGGTACCTTCTCGCCCTTGTTGGGGCCTATCTGAATTGTTGCAAAGCCTTCTGCTCTGTAGTCGGGATGGAACTTCTTTAAAAGTTCGTCCTTTTCTTCGGCTGTCATACGTCTGGGTTCTGTAGCCATACGTTCTTTTCTCGTTGCTTCAACTTTTGCAACAGATTCGAGCATTTCCGGTGTAAACACTTTTTATTCCTCCCTTACTTCTCAATTTCTCTTGTGTTGTAGAGTTCTTTCATCTCTGTGATGGGCTTTTGCATAACCTGCTCGATAAGTGAATCGAATTCGCCCTTGTTTATCTCTTCAACACGGTTTTTAAGATGCTCTGTCTCGGGAGCAATGTATTTACCTGTGAGACGTCTTGCAAGAAGACCAACCATCGGATGTGAAATGCCTGCAGGACATCTTACTGAACAGCAACCGCAGCTTACGCAGTCAAATGATGCTTCTGCGCACTTCTCAAATTCGCCTCTCTGTGCGTATGCAATGTACTGCATAACGTTAAGGCTCTGCGTACAAGCCTTTGTACAAGCGTTACAGCCGATACAGCTGTAGATTTCGGGATAAAGCTCCATCATAATCTGTTCTGTGGGCTTTATTTCACCTATATCATAGGTACGCTTATCTGTCGGGAAGAAGGGGATGCTTGCTATATACATACCTTCCTGTACCTGTGTCTGACAAGCAAGGCATGTCTTAAGTTCGTTATCGCCCTTAATTCTGTAAATTGTTGCGCAGGCACCGCAGAAACCGTGACGGCAGCCGCATCCTCTCTTAAGAGTGTAGCCTGCATATTCCATAGCGGTCATTATCGTAAGATCGCCCGGAACTTTATACTGTTTACCGTATAAGTAAATATTTACCATATTCTTTTCGTTAGACATATAAATCTACCCCTTTCTTAATACTCACTCGGAAGCTCGTCTATCTCGTCGAAACGGAAGACGGGACCGTCTTTACATACGTACTTTGAACCGATGTTGCAACGGCCGCACTTGCCGACACCGCACTTCATACGAAGCTCAAACGTGGTATATACCTGCTCTTTTGAAAAACCGAGTTCCAAAAGTGCTTCAAGACAGAATTTAATCATAATCGGTGGTCCGCAGAGAAGGGCTGTCTTATCCGTTGAGAAGTTAAGTTCCTTAAGATATGCGGGAACAAAGCCTACATGACCGTCCCAACCCTCCTGCTCACGGTCGATTGTCAGGTGTACGTTTACACCTTCAACGTTCTTCCATACTTCTTCGATTTCCTTGAGTTTAACAAGGTCGTCAGCAGAACGTGAGCCGTAGAGAATATCCACCGTACCGTAATCGCTTCTGTTATCGATAACGTAGTTGATTACCGAACGGAGAGGTGCAAGACCGATACCGCCTGCGATAAAGAGCAGGTTTTTGCCCTTGAGTTCAGTATCAACGGGGAAGTTGTTACCGTAAGGACCTCTTACTGTAATCTGGTCACCAACCTTGAGGCTGTGGAGATAATCCGTAAGCTGACCGCACTTCTTTATACTAAATTCCTGATATTCCTTATTCGTGGGTGATGAGGTTATTGAAAACATTGCTTCGCTGATGCCGGGAGCACAGAGCATTGCACACTGACCGGGCATATGCTCAAAAAGCTTGCCGCCTTCGGGAGCGTTGACGCAGAAGGTCTTGACATCGGGTGTTTCCTGTGTGATGGCAGTTATAACGCCAACCTTGGGAATCAATGTGTCTTCATAGTACTTTTCATGGCAATTACAATCGCACATTATTTTCCAGCTCCTTCCTGAAAGGCTTTTACTACCTTTACTATATTTAATGATGCCGGACATCTTTCAAGACAACGGCCGCAACCTACGCAGGAGTACATACCGTCATTATTATCCGGGAAATAAACGAGTTTGTGCATGAAACGCTGACGGAAACGCTGCATCTGGCTTGTTCTGTTGTTGCCGTGTGCCATCATCGTGAAGTCAGAGTACATACATGAGTCCCAACAACGGAAACGCTGTACGCCTTTTCCCGTGTTGTAGTCCTTAATGTCGTAGCACTGGCAAGTGGGACATACGAAAGTACAAGTTCCGCATGCAAGACAGGGCTTATAAAGCTCTTCCCAGATGGGTGAATCAAAGAGTTCCATCGTCTTTCCTGCACCGAACTTGTCAAGTGAAAGGTCGGAGTAGGGGAGTTTTTCAACGATTGCTCTGATTTTAGCCTTTTCGTCTTCTACTGCCTTTTCATCGGCATCTGAAAGCAGGTCTGCAAGCTTTGCTGTGAGTGCTTCACCCTTTTCGGTGTAAGCATTCCAGTAAACCGTGTCGCCCACAGTCCAGGTCACAACGTCTGCCACAGGCTGGGCACAGTCAACGCCGAATACCTTACAGAAACAGGTTTCTTCAGGTTCACCGCAGGCTGCGGCAACAACCGTGCCATGTGCACGCCTTGCAGCGTAGAAGGAGTCAACGGGTTCTGACAAAAATACCTTGTCGAGAACTTCCATACCCTTTGCATCACAGCCTCTCATTCCGTATACTACGAAATCGGCATTCTTGAGTGCTTCGGGTGTTATTGAAATATTCTTTTCTTCATCCGTCTTACAGGTGTAAAGATTTTCACTCTGGGGGAAGAAGATGTCTTTTGCTGATTTTACAGTCTTGAGCGTGTCAACATCGACCTCGGCATCTGCAGTGTAGGGTGCAAAGTTCGTCTGACCAGCAACTTTTACGGGAAGATAGAGTTCACTACCCTCTGCAATAGCGGCAAACAGCTTAGAAAGGTCGCTTTTAACAATTTTCTTCATAGCATTAACCCCTTTCTGCAAACTGACCGGGCTCACGGTCTTCAAACGTAAAGTCTGTAAGCGGAGCCTGCGCTTCGATGTCTTCACCGGCCTGATAATCGCCGTAGAACGTGTTTATATCCTTGATGAACTTTCTGTTAAAGAGGTGGAGCGGAATGCCCTGAGGACATACTCTGCTACACTCACCACAGTCGGTACATCTGCCTGCAACGTGGAATGCACGGATGATGTGGAACATCTTTTCTTCAAATGAAGTCGTATTTGCCTTCTGTGCCGAGTCAAACTTCGTGCTGTCAAACACACACTTGCGGCAACTGCATGCGGGGCATACGTTGCGGCAGGCGTTACATCTGATACACTTGCTCAGTTCAGCCTGGAAGAATGCAAACTTTTCTTCGGGACTCATAGCCTCGATTTTTTCAACTTCTGCAAAACGCTCTGCATCCACCGTGTCTGCGCTTTCGCCAATCTGCTCGTCAAATACGACGTGGTCTTTACCCTTGCAGACGTGGCAACGTTCAAGCATTGCATCCTTGTAGGAGATGGTCTTGTCACCGTAGAGCGTCTTTATTTCAAGTGTTTCGGCAGGATTGGGGTAGTCTGCACCGACGATGCTTTCTATACCCTTGATGCCTGCTTCCTTGATGTGCTTTACATCAACCTTACCCTTACAGCCGACACCGATAATGTAGGCTTTTTCACGGTCTACACGGTGTTCCTTTGTAAGCTGGTTGAAACTGTATGAGTCGCAGGGCTTGAGGAAAACGAGTGTTTTGCCTTCAAGCTTTGATGCTTCTATCATATATTTACTGAGGTTTGCACCGCAGAAACCGTCATAGACGAAATCCTTAAGGTCTTCCTCAGTTTCAAAAAATGCCGGCTCGGGATCGTATGCAAATTCGCCCGCTTTCCAGCCGAGAACTCTGGCAACGGTACCGTCAGCCAGAAGCGCTTTTGCGCGGTTTACTAATTCCTGCATCTGAGATCCTCCAATCTGACATTCTTGCCGAGCTTGCGGATATCTTCAACAAACTCGTTCATTGTCTGCGAGAATTTAACACCTTCTGCCGCTGATACCCATTCAACACGGGTGCGTGCTCTCTCAATACCGAGGTAGTCGAGCATTGAGAAGAGAAGCGTCATTCTTCTTCTTGCGTAATAGTTACCTGTGCTGTAGTGACAGTCACCGGGGTGGCAACCGCACATAATAACACCGTCAGCACCCTTTTCGAATGCCCTGAGTATAAACATCGGGTTTACACGGCAGGAGCAGGGTACACGGATGATTTTAACGTCTGCCGGATATGCAAGTCTGCTGCTTCCTGCAAGGTCTGCACCTGCGTAACTGCACCAGTTACAGCAGAAAGCGACTATCTTCGGCTTGAATTCGTTATTTAACGACATATTGCATCCACCTCCGCTAAGATCTGTCTGTTTGAGAAGCCCTGCAGATCCATTGCACCTGAGGGACAAGCAACCGTACAAGCACCGCAACCCTGACAAAGTGCATTGTTGACAACTGCAACACGGCGTTCTTCACGGATACCGTGGTCGTTGACCTGCATATTTTCATATGAGATTGCACCGTAGGGACATACGTTTGCACAAGTTGAGCATCCGTTACAGAGAAGTATGTCTGCCTGTGCTGTGCAGGGGTTGGTTGTGAGTTTATCCTTGGCAAGAAGACCGATAGCCTTAACTGCTGCGGCACCTGCCTGTGCAACCGTTTCCGGAATGTCCTTCGGACCCTGACATACACCTGAAAGGAATACGCCTGCCGTCGGTGATTCAACGGGACGGAGCTTTGCATGGGATTCTGTAAGGAAGTTATTTGTATCGATACTTGCAGTAAGCATCGTTGCAATGTTTCTTACCGACGGATCGGGCTCGATAGCAGTTGCAAGAACGACCATATCTGCATTCATCTTTATCTGCTTGTTGTCAATAAGGTCAACACCCTGAACGAGAAGTGAACCGTCGGGCTGGGGCATAACCTTGCCGACCTGACCTTTGACGTAATTTACGTGATAATCTTCAACCGCACGTCTGTAGAACTCGTCAAAGTTCTTACCGGGTGTACGCACGTCGATATAGAATACCGTTACGTTTGTATCCGGATACTTATCTCTGATAAGCATTGCATGCTTTGCCGTGTACATACAGCAGATCTTTGAACAGTAGCTCTTACCTCTGCCGTCAGAGCAACGGCTGCCCACACACTGAATGAACACGATGTTCTTGGGTGCCTTACCGTCTGAAAGACGTTCAAGATGTCCCTTCGTAGGACCTGCAGCGTTCATGATGCGTTCAAGTTCAAGTGAGGTAACAACGTCCTTACTCTGTGAGTACGCATATTCGTCATACTTGTCAAGCTTGATTGTGTCAAAGCCCGTTGCAACTACGATTGCACCGTATTCTCTTGTGATGATTTCATCTTGCTGTTCGTAATCAACCGCACCTGCGGCACATATCTTCTGACAGATACCGCACTTGCCCGTCTTAAACTTAAGGCAGTTTTCCGTATCAATTACGGGAACGTTGGGAATTGCCTGTGCAAAAGGTGTGTAGATTGCCGACCTTGTATTAAGACCTCTGTTGAATTCGCTGGGTGCCTTCTTTGAAGGACACTTTTCCTGACAGAGACCGCAACCCGTACACTTGGTTGAATCAACGTATCTTGCTTTCTTGCGGATATCAACCTTAAAGTCACCCACGAAGCCCGATACCTTTTCAACTTCACTGTACGTGTATATGTTTATTTTCTCGTGAGCAGCAGCCTCAACCATTTTGGGAGTGAGGATACATGCCGAACAGTCGAGTGTCGGGAACGTCTTGTCAAGCTGTGACATTCTTCCGCCTATACTCGGCGTCTTTTCCACTATGTCAACCTCGTAGCCTGCATCTGCAATATCAAGAGCGGACTGGATACCTGCGATACCGCCGCCGATAACGAGTGCACGTTTTACAACCCTGCTTTCACCCGGATGTAAGGGTGTGTCAAGATTGAGCTTTGCAATAGCCGCCCTTGCAAGAATGACAGCTTTTTCCGTGCCTTCTTCAACGTCCTTATGAATCCATGAACAATGCTCACGGATATTTGCAATTTCAACCATAAATGAGTTGATACCTGCGTTTGCGGCAGCCTTTCTGAAGGTCGCCTCATGCATACGGGGTGAGCAGGAGCATACCACGATACCGGTGAGCTTATGCTCTTCAATCGCTTTTGCGATAAGCTGCTGACCTGCTTCTGAACACATATACGGATAATCCTCAGCGTGAATAACGCCGGGTTCCGTGCGAATAGCTTCAACTACTCTTTTTACGTCTACCGTACCTGCGATGTTACTACCGCAATGGCAGACAAATACGCCTATTCTCTGCACCTGTTATCACCTCTTGTACTTTCTGAATGCGCTTACTAAGAGCTGCTGAGGAAGCTCGGAGTCAAGCAATTCGGGGATTTCGTCTGCCTGCAGATAATCCATGCCGCGCTGGCGGACTACTAACTGTCTTGCCGCATCTACAAGCTTACCGGGCTCTACGTTTCTCGGACAACGCTCAACACAAGCGAAGCAGGAAAGGCATTTCCACAGTGACTTTGACTCGACAAGAGCCTCAACGTTATCATTTATAACGTAGGAAACAAACTGATGGGGTTTAATATCCATCTCGTTGTATGAGGGGCAGGATGCAGAGCACTTGCCACACTTCATACACTTGTACGGGTTGACACCGCTGATTTCTTTAATCTTTTCAGCCTGATTGTTTGCGTGCATCACTTAACCTCCTCTTTAACACCGAGTGCTTCTGCAAGAAGCTCGGTAAAATAAACTACGGGTAATTTGCCCTGTGAATTCTTATTGAGGTTATACATACAAAGCGGGCAAGCGGTTATGAGCATTTCTGCACCGAAGCCTGCCGCATTATCCTCAATCGATACGCACATGTTTGCCGCCATCTCTTTTTCTTTGAGTGAGATGTAGCCGCCGCAGCACTCGTTTCTCATGGGGTAGATAACCGGCTCTGCACCGATAGCCCTGATAAAGTCCTCGATAATCTTCGGGTTTTCCGGATCATCGAACTTGAGTGTGCTGCCCGGACGGAGCAGCAGACAGCCGTAATATGCGCCTATCTTCTTTCCTGTGAGCGGATTTACAACCTTTTTCTTCAATTCATCAAAGCCAATGCGGTCACGCAGAACTTCGAGGAAGTGAAGCACGTTTGTTTCACCGTTGTAAGGCGTTTCAAGCTGCATATAGTTGTTTGCCTTTGTGCGAACGTTTTCGTCGTTCTTAATGTCCTCATTAACACGCTTGACAACGTTGTAGCATGCTGAACACAGCGTCACAAGTTCCTGTCCCTTGTCCCTTGCCTGTGCAAGAGTACGTACGGAAGAAAGCTTGGTTGCTATTTCGTCCTTGCCGAGCGGATAGACGCCGCCGCAACACTGCCAGTCTTCGATTTCTTCAAGTTCGAAACCCAGCGCCTTGGCAGAAGCTCTGGCATATGCATCCAGATCTTTTGCCTTCGTCTTTAAGGTACATCCCGGGTAATAGCTGTACTTCATGATTTCTCCTGTCATCCTTTCATACTGCAGTATATTTTCAGATGCACGCATGTGCACATACGCGCATTTCTCCAGTTATAGTTAAGCATAACATATAATATATATTTATTCAAGAATTTTAGGCTATTTTTCGTCAAAAATTTCACAATTGGAATAAAAAAACAGAGCATCGTTTAAGATGCTCTGTTTAACTGACACTATAAAGTCTCTTTCATAAGATATTTCCGGCAAAACGGAAGAAGTGAACAACCCACAAGATTACCCAAAACGGCAACGATTATAAAGAGTACCGCTTTCCACGAATAAACGCCTGCCGCAAACATAAAAAAGACGTCTGCCACACTGTGCTCAAAGCCTGCAAGAATAAAGGTCGGTATGCAGATGGTGGGAACAAAGAAATTCTTGGTTACGGCATAACCCTCAACCGCTACATACATCAGTACTCCGCAGAAAATTGCGTTTACAAATGACAAACCGAGCGGTGCGTCAAGCCTGTGTGAAAACACGTCGGCAAGCCCTCTGAAATCGGCGTAAACGCCCATAAGTGCACAACCCGTAAAGTTACCTGCAACCGTTATAAGCAGGGTGGGAATATACTTTACACCGTATTTGGGCAGATTACCCGCACGCCCCGTAAACAGACCGAGTGAAAAAACTAAAATTGCGGTCAGCCCGAAGGCAAAAAGCAGTGTTGCAACGTATTTGTTTTCACAGCAGAGATATGCCGTTCCGCCGAGTCCTATCAGTATGCCTCCGAGCAGGCACCTGACGAAATCTTCAAATATTTTCATTTCTACCTCGATTAAAAAGAAATTTATTAAACATAAAGGTTATAATACACCATAAATCGCACTTAGTCAATGCGAATAAAAGTTCAATTTTGCACCGTCTGTGTCGGCAAATGGGCCTGCAGTCGGCTTAGCCGTAGGCTTTTTTGCCTTCGGGCTGACGGCACAAGTCCATTCAATATACCTCTGATAAAATCTTCAGGTATTTTTACCCCGACTTATATTTTTAATCAGTGCATACGCAGCTATGAGTGATAACACCACGACAGAAGATACCGCAAATTGCCATCCTGGCGTCAGATTGAGGCGTGGAAATATATCGTACTGCAATACCGCTATCGGCAAAACGTGATAGAGATATACGTCGTATGAAACGGCACTTAAAACAGCAGAAAGTCTGTAAATACCGTCACATTTTTTGCAAAGATACGTGCAGATGCCGTATATGACTATAATGGCAGACGTAACGTATATAATGTTTATAACGTGGGCGTATCTGTAAAAAAGCTTACCGATTGTCGAAAAATAAGAAAATCTTGCGTGGATAAAGCCTGAAATGATGCATATGGCAATGCAGGGAGAAACGGCTTTTTTAATTTTCTCACGGTGCGCCGAAACCAGCATTCCAAATACGAAATAAAAAAGGTATGAAGCAAAAAATCTGTCGGAATAAGTAAAGTGCAGATACTGCTGACAGCAGAGCGTGCATACAAAAGACAAAACCGTAACAAGTACGGGTGACCGCTTGAAAATGCCCTTTAAAACGGGAAACAGCAAATAAAACTGTACCGCAATTATTACGTAATAAAACTGTGCAGACAACGTTCCCAAAAATACGTACTGCGGTAATTCCTTTAAACTTACCCATGCTTTAGAATAGAAATATACAAAGTATATCAGCACAGATATAACGTAGGGTACAATTATTTTCTTAAACCGCCCCGAAAAAAACCGCCTGCAGTCAATTTTGACATCGCTGTATTTGTTGTAAAGTTTAAATCCGCTTAAAAATATAAAAGCAGGAACGGAGAAGCAAAGCAGTTTATTAAAAGCAAAAATTATAATGTACTGTAAACTGTCCTGTGACAATGACGACAAAGGCCACGAGGTCAGATGAACGGCAACTACACAAAGACACAGCAGTGCGTTCATGAGAGTTATTGCTTTTATATTACCTTTTTTCATATTTAACCCCTTTGTCTTTGCAAAGCACAGACAACTTCACAATGCTTTGTTCTTGGGAACATATCTACGGCTATCGCTTTTTTTGCTTCGTAGCCCTTTTCTTTCAGAAGTTTTAAATCACGGGCAAGCGTTGCGCTGTTGCAGGACACGTATACGAGTCTGTCGGGGGCTATTTCGGATATTGTGTTTATAAGGTCGGCATCAAGCCCCTGCCTCGGCGGGTCAACCGTCACGACATCGGCTTTTATACCCTCGTCTTTAAGACGGCGTGCTGCCTGTGCCGCATCACCGCAGAAAAATTCTGCATTGGAAATGCCGTTTATTTTTGCATTTTTCTTTGCATCCTCTATCGCCTGCGGAACAATCTCAACACCTATCGCTTTTTTGGCACGCCTTGCTTCAAGAAGCGTTATCGTACCGATACCGCAGTAGAGGTCGAGCACCGTGTCCTTTTCGGTTATATCTGCCATATCAAGTGCCGCCGTGTAAAGCCTTTCACATTGCTTGCGGTTGACCTGATAAAAGGATGCCGCCGTTATGTTGAATTTAAGACCGCAAAGCGTATCCGTCATATACCCGTCACCGAAAATTGTGATATATTTATCACCCGTTATCACATTGGTGGAGGCACTGTTTACGTTTATGACAACGCTTTGCAGATTTTCAATATTTTCTTTAAGCAGAGTTATATATTCGTCTGCAAAGGGCAGGTTTTCCTCCGTCAGCACAAGCATAACGCAGACCGTGTCACCGCTGCGCACGAAAATGTGGCGTACAAGACCGCTTTGCGTTTTTTCATCGTACGGCATAATTGAATGTGCCCTCAGAAAATCCACGGTAAGCGAACGCACACTGTTTGCAACGTCACTCTGTATATCACAATTACCGTCTGATGCAATCCTGTGTGAACGGGGTGCATAAAAACCGCACTTTATTTCACCGTTTTCATACGAAACGGGAAAGCACGCCTTGTTTCTGTATGACGAAACGTCCTCTGAGCCGAGAATCGTTTCCACCTCAATATCAAGACCGCCTAGCCTTTTGAGCGCATCCGAAACAAAGCCTTTTTTTGCTTCGAGTTCAGCCTCGTAGCTTATGTGCATAAAAGCACAGCCGCCGCATTTTCCCGCAAAAGAGCAGGCGGGGGCAACCCTGTCGGGAGAGGGAACCAATATTTTTTCAATTCTTCCGACAAGGTAGCGGGGGGCAACCTTTATTATTTTTACAAGCAGTCTGTCACCCTTTGCCGAAAAGGGCACGAAGACGACGCTTCCGTCATGCCTGCCGACACCGTTTCCGTCCGACGAATAGCCTGTTATTTCAAGTTCGATTATATCGTTTTTCTTCATTATCTGGGGAGGTTGTCAGGGTGACGGCTGATTCGCTTGTCATCGGGAAGTGAATCGAGCAGTTCCATCTCATTTTTGTGGATTTCAAAGTCAAAAATCTTGCGGTTGTCACGAATTCTCTCGACGTGTGTTGACTTGGGAAGTGTGACGATACCGTGCTGATATGCCCAACGCAGACAAATCTGTGCAGGCGTCTTGTTATAAATCGCTGCAACGGCGTTTATCGTGGGGTCTTCAAGGTCCTGCGCCCTGCCGAGAGGTGCCCACGCTTCCATAACGATGCCTCTGTTCTGACAGAAGTCAACAGTTTCTTTCTGGGGGTAGGTGGGGTGTATTTCCATCTGGTTAACCATAGGTGCAATTTCACACTTTGCAAGAAGGGGCTTTAAGTGCTTGGGCATAAAGTTTGATACGCCGATTGCACGAAGCTTACCCTCTTTATACGCTTCTTCAAATGCGCGCCATGTAGAAAGATTGAGCTCTGCCCAGTCACCCTCAAAGCCTTCGGGAATGGGCCAGTGAATGAGCATAAGGTCTATGTAACCGATGTCAAGACGCTTTAAACTGTTTTCAATGCTTGCCTTCGCCTTCTCATAGCCCTGGTCATCGTCCCACACCTTGCTCGTTACCCATATGTCTTCTCTTGCAATACCGCAGTCACGGATTGCCCTGCCGACACTTTCCTCGTTTCCGTAAAGACTTGCCGTGTCTATATGACGGTAACCGCAGGCAAGCGCCTCTTTTACCGAATTGTAAGCGTCATCACCGTCGGGAATTTTGTTTGTACCAAAACCTATTGCCGGAATCTGTGTGCCGTTTGCAAGTTTGAATGAGTTTTTCATAATAACCCTCCGAATAAATAGTTATGCCTAAAAATATATTATATCATAAATATTTGTTTTGACAAGGTGGCTTGATTATGATTATTCATACCGTTCTTGCAGGCGAAACGCTGTCTGATATTGCAAGGTTGTACGGCGTAGACAATGCACAGTTGATAAGTTCAAACGGCATACGAAATCCCGATAATCTTGTGGTGGGACAGACGATAATTATAGAGCAGAACACACCTAAACTACGTACTTTTGCTACGCTGGGATACGCCTACCCTTTTATTGACCGCACGGTGCTTCGTGCAATACTTCCCGAACTCACGTATCTGTCGGTTTTCACCTATCGGATAACAGAGGACGGAACGCTTGAATACCCGAATGATGAGGCACTTATTGAGGAGGCGAAAAATGCCCGTACAGTGCCAATAATGGTGGTTACGGCAATGGACAGGGCGGGCAATTTTTCGGGTGTGACGGCGGCAAACGTTATGACGGATGCGGTGCTTGCCGAGCGTGCGGCAACTGCCGTTGCAGAGGCGGTCAGGGCAAAAGGCTACGGCGGTGTTGACCTTGATTTTGAGTTTATTCCCGCATATGCGACGCAGAGTTATGCAAATTTTATAAATCTGCTTAAAGAAAAAATCTCACCGTCGCCCGTATTCGTGGCACTTGCACCAAAGACTTATGCAGGGCAACCGGGACTTCTCTATGAGGCCCACGATTATGCCGTACTCGGTGCGGCGGCTGACAAGGTTTTGCTCATGACATATGAATGGGGCTATGCCTACGGTCCTCCGGGTGCGGTGGCACCTATAAATAATGTCAGCAGAGTTCTCGATTATGCGCTGACTGAAATACCTGCCGACAAAATAATTCTCGGCTATCCCAACTACGGCTACGACTGGACTTTGCCCTATAAAGAGGGCACAAGGGCTCTCACAATCGGCAATGAGGAGGCGATTGCAATAGCCTCACAAAAACGAACGGTGATAGAATACAACGATCAGGTGCAGGCACCGTATTTCTACTACGTCGATGACGTCGGTGCATCCCACGTGGTGTGGTTTGAGGATGCACGAAGCACACGTGCAAAATGCCTGCTTGCCTCAAACAGAGGACTCTACGGTCTGGGGATATGGAACGTAATGAGACCGTACACACAACTGTCGACAATTTTGAACGAACTGTTTGATATAAGTAAACTCTTATGATATAATGGAATTACAAAAACTGACAGGAGTGATTTAAAATGAAAGAACCTATTCTTGTTATCATGGCGGCAGGTATGGGCAGCCGTTACGGCGGTCTCAAGCAGATTGAGCCTATGGATAAGTACGGACATAAAATAATAGATTTTTCAGTTTACGATGCGGTAAGGGCAGGCTTTAAAAAGGTCGTTTTCATAATTAAAAAGGCTATTGAAAAAGACTTTAAGGCAAGTATCGGTGAGTCGCTTTCAAAGCATGTTCAGGTTGAATATGTGTATCAGGAGCTTGATAAGCTTCCCGAAGGCTACAGCGTGCCCGAGGGCAGAGAAAAGCCGTGGGGTACGGCACATGCAATTCTGTGCTGTAAGGACGTTATCGACGCACCTTTTGCAGTTATCAATGCCGATGACTACTACGGTGTCGGTGCTTTCAAGACGATATACGACTATCTTCTTAACGTTAAAGACGAAAAAGAGCCCTATGACTATGCAATGGTCGGCTATGTGATGGAAAATACACTTTCGGAAAACGGTGCCGTTACGAGAGGCGTTTGTGAGCAGAAGGACGGCTTCCTTTCAAAGATTGCCGAAAGAAGCGGTATTGAGCGCAGGGAAGACGGTAACGTTGTCTACGAGGGTGACGACGGTATCGTTGTGGCTGACCCGAAGGGCCTTGTATCGATGAATTTCTGGGGCTACGGAAAGAGTATTATCAAGCTTATTGAGGATAATTTCAAGGCGTTTCTTGACAATGAAGTGCCCAAAAATCCGCTTAAGAGCGAGTATTTTATTCCGCTTCTTACAGGTCAGCTTGTAAACGAGGGTAAGGCAACCGTAAAGGTGCTTAAATCCGAAGACAAGTGGTACGGTGTTACATACAAGCCCGATCATGACAGCGTTGTCGCTGCTCTGCAGGCATTCAAGGATGAGGGTATTTACCCCGAAAAACTCTGGGACTGATATGAATATGAAAAGAAAATTTTGTCTGCTTCTTGCAGTTATAATGGTGCTGACTCTCCTTGCGGGCTGTCAGAATAAAAATAAAAATCATGAGCTTGAGGGTATTCGCTGGAAGTC
>JAZSCG010000053.1:0-3522 GCA_045602805.1 Feifaniaceae bacterium | reverse complement strand
CACCCGATGCTATCGGCAGAGAGGCTATACTCAAAGTCCATGCAAGAGGTAAGCCCATTGCTGAAGACGTTGATTTCAAAACGATTGCACACGGAACGGGCGGTTTCACGGGGGCAGACCTTGAAAATCTTCTCAACGAAGCGGCGCTTTGTGCAGTGAGAAATAAGAGTAAGGTCATAACCATGAAGGACATTGAAGATTCAATCGTCAAGGTAATGGTTGGTCCCGAAAAGAAAAAACGCAAGATAACCGAAAAAGAAAACAGACTTACAGCGTATCACGAGGGCGGACACGCCATACTCGAACATTATCTTGAAACGCAGGACCCCGTTCACGAGATAAGCATAATTCCCAGAGGCGGTGCAGGCGGGTATACGCTTTCAATTCCCGAAGAGGAGAAGTGGTATGCAACCAAGACCGAGATGACAGAGGATATTATATCCCTTCTTGGCGGCAGGGCAGCAGAAGAGATAATTCTCGGCGACATTTCGACGGGTGCATCAAACGATATTCAGCGTGCTACCAATATTGCCAAAAATATGGTTACAAAGTACGGTATGAGTGAAAAACTCGGCCCCATATCTCTCGGCAGTCAGCATGAAGAGGTTTTCCTCGGCAGGGACTACAACGATATGAAGAATATGAGTGATGCCACCGCTTCACTTATTGACACCGAAACCCGCAGAATAATAGATGAAAGTTATTTAAAGGCAAAAGAAATGCTCTTGAATCACAAGGATGAGCTTGAAGCAGTTGCACAGGCACTTCTTAAGTATGAGAAACTTAATGCAAAGCAGTTTGTCAGCGTGATTGAAGGCAAAGACCCAATGGAAACAACTGAAGAATAAAAAAATAAGGTGTCGGAAGACACCTTATTTTTTGCAAATTAGAGTAAAGTATGTTAAGATTAAGACAGTACAACAAAGGGGTGTTTTTATGAAAAAGTTTCTTTTTGTAGTATTGGCATTAACGTTGTTGCTTTCTCTGACGGCAGTTGCAGAAGGTGGCGAAACCATTAACGTCAAGGATATCTCCATAAACGTTACAATGCCTGATTTTCTTCACAGTTATACCAGAGATACACTTAAAGATGACAGCTTTCTAGAGTCCTTCAGTATGACAGCCGAAAGTCTTGGTCAGTATATGTCACAGACAGACTGTTATTTGGTTTCGTTTGATGAGATCGGTGAATATGAAGTATTGATTACTTCTGTGGAAAGTGCGTATGACGATTTCAATTTGTTTTCTGAGAAAAAATTAAAGGAATTTATCGAAATAGAAAAGAAAATTTCGGAAGAATCCGGATTGATATATACCTACGTAGGCAAGTATCCGCACAAACAGACAGAGTTTGTAAAAGTGCATGCTACACAGCCGTCAACTTACGGAACGACCTATTATATCAATTATTACACGGCTTACAGAGGAGACCTCATAAGTGTGATCGTACGTTCATATTCAAAAGAGGTTGACGACAAGCGCATATTTGATGGCATTGTAGATTCAATTGTGTTCGAAAAAGAAGCAATTGATTTTGATAAGACAAATGCTGTCAGAACCTTTACCAACGTCGATACGGGAACTACAATTAAAATACCTGACGGTTGGATAAAATCGCCGATGAGCGGTTTTTACGGCCCGACACTATTTGAATCGACCGAAAAATACAATTGTATAGCGACGTATATAATTGATAACGAAGAACAAAAGGACGGATATATTGACGGGGCTTCAACTACCCAAGAGGTCTATAACGGAAGAATGTATTTCACGTGGATGGACAAGACCGACAGCGGTAGTGACTTAAAAAAGTGCCTTACTATACATAACGGTTATTTGCATTATTTTACCTATCGTGGAGATATGGACGGTAAATATTATGATCAGTTTGCGGATATGATCGGCTCACTTACAGACGGAGAAATAGGTGAACAGAAATCGATTCTACCCACAGTTGCAGTAGTGGTTATTGTAATAGCAGTTTTGGCTGTTGCCATCTGTATTTTCCTGCGAAAAAAGAAGAAACCTACAACTGAAGAATAAAAAATAAGGTGTCGAAGGGCGTGTTCACTTAGGGATTATTCGCTCAAAAAGCATAATTTTGGCGTATAACTTTGTTAAAAGACCTCCATATCCGTCAGGATTATGGAGGTCTTTTGCCTTGTTCTTCATCCAAAATAATGCTTTTTGTAGTGCTAAAGCAGTTTTGGGTTAGAAATTTTTCGTTTAGACAAAATAATAAAAATTCCGCAATACTTTGTGTATTACGGAATTTTTTTATGAAGTATTAACGGAAAAGTTCAATCCAAAACCGATTCATCCCTAAGCGAACACGCCCAAAGACACCTTATTTTTTTATCTTATTCCGTAGTTTTCGATAATATAGTCCATATCCTTGTCGCCCCTGCCCGAGAGGTTTATAAGAACTGAACCCGTACCCATTGTTTTTGCAAGCTTCATACCGTATGCGACGGCATGGGCACTTTCAATGGCAGGTATAATGCCCTCCATTCTTGAAAGTGTAAAGAATGCGTCAATGGTTTCATCGTCAGAAATAACGTCATATTTAACTCTGCCTATATCGTGTAAAAATGCGTGCTCGGGACCGGATGAGGGATAGTCAAGACCGCTCGCAACCGAATATACGGGTGCAGGCTCACCGTTTTCATCCTTGAGCATGATGCTGTTAAAACCGTGCATAATGCCTTCCGTACCGTACTGCAGACTTGCCGCATGGTCACCAAGCTTGCTTCCCCGGCCGAGAGGTTCGATACCATATATATCAACGGGGTCGTTAAGAAATCCCGAAAACATACCCATTGCGTTTGAACCGCCGCCGACACATGCCACGACCGCATCGGGCAGGTTGCCCGTCATTTCAAGAAACTGTTCTCTTGATTCTATACCAATAATACTCTGAAAATCACGCACCATCATAGGGAAGGGGTGCGGGCCGACAACTGAACCGATACAGTAGATGCTGTTTTTATAGTCTTTTGCATACGCTTCAAACGCCGCATCAACCGCTTCCTTGAGCGTTGCAAGACCGTGTGTAACCTCGATTATGTTTGCACCGAGAATCTTCATTCTCGCAACGTTAGGTGCCTGCTTTTTTATATCGACCGCACCCATATATATGTCACATTCAAGACCGAAATATGCTGCCGCAGTTGCAAGGGCAACACCGTGCTGACCTGCACCTGTCTCTGCAATAACCTTTTTCTTGCCCATATATTTGGCAAGAAGCACTTCGCCCATACAGTGATTGAGCTTGTGGGCACCGCTGTGATTTAGGTCTTCACGTTTTGCATAGAGCTGAACGTTTCCGAGTGAGGCAGACAGCCTTTCAAGATGTGAAATGGGTGTAGGCCTGCCCTGAAATTCCTTGCGGATTTTACGCAGTTCACTTATAAATTTACTTGATTTGCATATGGTAAAATACGCTTCATTTATCTCCTGCATGGCTCTTTTAAGGTCATCGGGGATATACGAACCGCCGTATTTACCGAAAAAACCGTCCTT
>JAZSCG010000052.1:0-2161 GCA_045602805.1 Feifaniaceae bacterium | reverse complement strand
AAAAGTCAAAGGTGCCGCATTGCTACGACACCTTTATATAAATTTTTCTTTTATATTTTTTGTTTCATCAAACCGTGTTTGTTACAATAAATATAAAGATACCCACTGCCACGAATGTTTAATCGTGTTTCGGCATTGCCTTCGGGATAGAATTTTACGAATTGCACTCTGTCTGATGTTAAATAGGCTACAAAAGAAATATAATGCTCTTTTGTCATATCGTGATTAACTGTGATAAAGTGTTCGTCTTCTACTTTTTCTATAGTTATTTGGTGTTTCTCGTCAGTATCATCCGCCTCAAGAGATGGTAAGGTAATTCCGTGGCAACTTATAACTGCATCTCCCACCGAACGAACAATATTATTACAAACAGGGCAAACATAAAATTTTGAGCGCAATATATTGGACGATATATTTTTATTGACAACGGTATCACCGGTCATAAGTTCCATTACCGAAACAGATAGAGCATTGGCAAGAGGCTCTATTAAACTTATATCGGGTAATCCCTTGGCGGTTTCCCATTTAGATACTGCTTTACTGCTCACACCAAGAACCTCTGCAAGTTCTGTTTGGGTGAGTCCTTTTTTCTCTCGTAAAGTTTTTATTGTTATACCGGTTACGTATGTATCCATTTATGCTCACTCCTTTACGAAATTATTATAATACTCTGGGATAAAAATCACAACCTACGTTGCGTTGAAAAACACCCTGTCAAAGATACACAGGGTTGCAATATTACCACATTTGTAGTAAAATGAAGTTACGGTGAAAACCGAATTTAATTTTTGGAGAATGCTGTTTGAAAAGAAACAACACATTGGAGATTGTAGCATAACCGAGAGGTTTGCTATGATTCCGCAAAACCTCTCATAAGATTGCTTCGTCACAATATATTGGAGGTAAAATTAAAATGAACAATTTGACGATACGTTTGGAAACAGAAAAAGACTACAGAGCAGTAGAAGAACTTACCCGTGAGGCGTTTTGGAACGTCTATAAACCCGGTGCAGACGAACATTATTACGTACATCAGATGCGAAATCACCCCGACTTCATACCTGAACTTGCATTTGTGCTTGAACTTGACGGCAAGATTGTCGGCAACATTATGTACACGAGGGCTTGGCTTGAAGATGAGAATGGTGAGCGCAAGGAGATCCTCTCTTTTGGACCGCTTTGCGTTGCTCCTGAGTATCAGAGGCAGAAGCTCGGCAAAATGCTGATTGAGCATTCCTTTGAGGTAGCTCGCAAGATGGGCTATGATGTCAACATTAACTTCGGCAATCCGGGTAACTATGTCAGCCGTGGGTTCGTGAGCTGTAAAAAGAAGAATGTAAGTTTTGTAGTGGACGGTAACTTCCCAACAGCACTTCTTGTCTGTGAACTTATTCCCGGTGCGCTTGACGGCAAAAAATGGATGTATATCCCCAGTACCGCCGCCGATTGCTGTGAGGATACCGCCGCAGCCCAGGCATTCGACGCCACTTTCCCACCAAAGGAAAAGAAGTGGATGCCGAGCCAAGAGGAGTTCTATATCTATAGCCATTCTTCGGTAGTCCGATAAACGTA
The DNA here is from genome assembly GCA_045602805.1 of Feifaniaceae bacterium. Taxonomy (GTDB): domain Bacteria; phylum Bacillota; class Clostridia; order Oscillospirales; family Feifaniaceae; genus RGIG6165. The sequence continues at coordinate 589 of JAZSCG010000052.1, read as the reverse complement.
AAAAACGCCGCTGAGGAGTTTCGATTCCTCAGCGGTTGCTTTATCTTTTCTTATAAATTACAAGTTCAGGATTTTCGCCGTTTTCTTCATAGGTACAAACAAGTAAGAATTCCATATTTGCGGCGATACCGAAACAGCGATCACCGCCGAATTCACATTCAAGCTGATTGCCGAGATATGTTGCATTATCATCAAGAAATTTGACGGTTTGACCGTTTGGGAGGCGGTATTCAAGGTTAATGTATCCGCCCACGAGTGCATTTAGCTTTTCAACCTTTGGCATTCCTTCAATATGTAACTCATTAAATTCATTGATAAGTTGTTGCTTGAATTCTTCAAACTTTTCTGCCCCGCCGAGGTATTTATACTGTTTCCAATAATCAAGTTTTGGTAGCATATCCTTCATATACGCACGAGCCTGCTCAGAAGAAAAGTGCTCATTTGCCATATTCTGCACGCAGACCTCTATTAAATCGTCCATATTATGATACATATATTCACCGTCTGCATAGCACCATTTGCAGTATTCTTCATTGAAAAAGCCGTCTTTTTCGCGACTTGTATTAGAATCTTCAAGAGGCATACCGCA
>JAZSCG010000051.1:0-1643 GCA_045602805.1 Feifaniaceae bacterium | reverse complement strand
GATTTTTACAGACGGGCAGACTCATATGCGAGGCAAAGCCTTTTATATGGCTTTCGGGCACGTAAATAAGGGGCCGAATTACCGTTATATCCGACTTTGAAAGATATGTCACGGGTGAAAAGCACGACAGATTACCCTCGTAGAGAAGTGACATCATAAACGTGTTTACCACGTCGTCAAAATGGTGACCGAGGGCAAGTTTGTTGCAACCGTTATCCTTTGCCGCGTTGCTTAAAGCACCCCGTCGCATATTTGCACAGAGTGAGCAGGGGTTTTTCTCCTTGCGTTCATCGAAAATTATCTGTGCAATATCAGTTTTGACAAGAATAAACTCTACGTCGATTTTCTTGCAAAATTCGGCAAGAGGCGAAAAATCCGCCTCGGGAAAACCCATATCAAGAGTTATGGCACAGACTTCGTATTTATAAGGATAAAATCTTCTCATTTCGGCAAGAACGGATAGCAGGGCAAGCGAATCCTTGCCACCCGATAGACCGACGGCAATCTTATCACCCTGAGCTATCATTTCATAGTCCTCGACACAGCGTCTGAGAAGACTGAGCATTTTTCTCATATATAATAAGCCTTTCAATTTGGTGATATTATTTTACTGCATATAAAACAAAAATGCCAAAAGAGAAAATAAGAGATTAAACGAGAAAAACGAAGAAAAACAAAGCAAAACGAAACTAAATTAAAAAATATTAAAATTTTTGTTGACTTAGTGAAAAAGTGTAGTTATAATATCACTTGCACTGAAAAAATCATTATTATTTTTAATATATGGAGGAAACATTATGTCAACATTCATGGCTAATCCGCAGAATATTGAGCGCAAGTGGTATCTTGTTGACGCTGAAGGCAAGACGATGGGTAGACTCGCAGCAGACGTTGCAACTCTTCTCAACGGCAAGCACAAGGTCACATACACTCCTCATCAGGACTGCGGCGATTTCGTAATCGTAACAAACGTTGAAAAGATGGTACTTACCGGCAAGAAGCTTGACCAGAAGTATTATCGCACACACTCGGGCTTCCCGGGCGGTCTTAAGGAAGTTAAGTACGACAGACTTATGGCTACAAAGCCTGAGCTCGCACTTCGTCTCGCAGTTCGCGGTATGCTTCCCAAGAACTCAATAGGCAGAGCAAGTCTTAACAGACTCAAACTTTTCCGTGGCGCTGAGCATACACATGCTGCACAGAAGCCCGAAGTTTTCACTAAGTAATTAAGGAGGAAGTTTAAAAATGGCAAACTATTTTTACGGCACCGGCAGAAGAAAGAGCTCAGTTGCACGTGTAAGACTTCTTCCCGGCACAGGTAACATCACAATCAATGGCAGAGACATTGATGATTATTTCGGTCTTGATACACTCAAGCTTATCGTTCGTCAGCCTATGGAGGCAACAAACCTCACAGGTAAGTACGATATCGTTGCTAAGGTTTCAGGCGGCGGCGTTTCAGGTCAGGCTGGTGCTATCCGTCACGGCGTAGCAAGAGCGCTTCTCGAAGCAGATGCAGCTCTTCGTCCCGCACTCAAGGCAGCAGGCTTCCTTACAAGAGACCCCAGAATGAAGGAAAGAAAGAAGTACGGCTTAAAGGCTGCACGTCGCGCTCCCCAGTTCTCAAAGAGATAATTACAGCC
>JAZSCG010000050.1:0-2609 GCA_045602805.1 Feifaniaceae bacterium | reverse complement strand
TATGGATAAACTTCCCGCTTCGAGAGACTGCGTTTACAAAATGGTTGACACCTGCGCTGCAGAGTTTGATGCACAGACACCGTATTTCTATTCTACTTATGATAATGATTGCGAATCACGTTCGTTTACAAGAAGCGGTAAGCCCAAGATTATAGTTCTCGGCTCAGGTCCTATCCGTATCGGCCAGGGTATTGAGTTTGACTATTCATCGGTTCATTGCGTATGGACACTTAAAGAACTCGGATATGACGTTGTTATTATCAATAACAACCCCGAAACCGTATCAACTGACTACGATACTGCGGACAGACTTTATTTTGAACCGCTTTCACCCGAAGACGTAATGAACGTAATTAAGGTTGAAAATCCTGTAGGTGTAGTTGTTGCCTTCGGCGGACAGACGGCTATCAAACTTACGAAGTTCCTTGACGATAACGGTATAGCAATTCTCGGTACGTCTGCTGACGGTATTGATACGGCAGAGGATAGAGAACGTTTTGATGCACTTCTTGAAGAAATTGCAATCAAGCGTCCTTCTGGTATGGGTGTCGGCTCACTTGAAGAAGCGCTTGATGCGGCAAATAAACTCGGCTATCCCGTACTTCTTCGTCCGTCATACGTTATAGGCGGTCAGAATATGATGATCGTTCATAATGAAGATGAAGCAAGACGTTATATGGACCGTATTGTCACAACGGGTATTGAAAGCTCGGTGCTTGTTGACAAGTATATGATGGGTAAGGAAATTGAAGTTGACGTAATTTCCGATGGTAAGGACGTCCTTATTCCCGGTATTATGCAACACGTTGAGCGTGCAGGTATCCACAGCGGTGACTCTATTGCAGTATATCCGCCGTACGATATCAATGATAAGATGCTTGCAACCGTTGTTGAATGTTCTGAAAAACTTGCACTGTCACTCGGCACAAAGGGCCTTGTAAACATCCAGTATCTTATATATCACAACGAACTTTACGTTATCGAAGTTAATCCCAGAGCGTCAAGAACGGTTCCTTATATAAGTAAGGTTACGGGCGTTCCGATGGTTGACCTTGCATCAAAGGTAATGACTGGCAGTTCGCTTAAAGAACTCGGTTACGGCACGGGTCTTTATAAGATACCGCCTTACTTTACCGTAAAGGTGCCGGTATTCTCGTTTGAGAAGCTTAATGACGTTAACTCAACACTCGGACCTGAAATGAAGTCTACAGGTGAAGTTCTCGGTATAGGTAAGACACTTACGGAGGCGCTCTTTAAAGGTCTTACAGCAGCAGGCTATAATCTTAAAAATCCTTCACACGGGGATGAGATCGGCGTTCTTGTCAGCGTTGATGAGCATGAGTATCTTGAAATCGTAGGTCTTGCAAAGAAACTTGACGACCTCGGTATGAAGATATACGCAACGCCCGGTACGGCAAATGCGATAGAGGGACTCGGTATCGACGTTATCACGGTCGGCAACTTAAAAGACAGCAACGATATATACGATCTTCTTGAAAGCGATAAGATAAGCTATATCGTATATACGGGTGCATTGTACGACTCCACGTTGGATGATTATATCGAACTCCACCGTCGTGCGGTAAATCTATCGATTCCCTGTATGACGGCACTTGACACGGCAAATGCATTTGCTGACGTTGTGGCAAGCCGTTTCACACAGAAGAATACTGAACTTGTTGACATCAACGATATGAGAGAAACAAGAGGCAAACTCAAATTTGCCAAGATGCAGGGTACGGGTGACGACTATATCTTCATTGAAAACTTTGACGGTAAGATAACCTGTCCCGAATCACTTTGCGTAAGCTTCTGTGACAGACATTACGGCATCGGTGCTGACGGTATCGTGCTTATGGAACATTCCGACGTTGCTGACGTCAAGATGCGCATATTCAACAGAGATGGCAGTGAAGGCAGAATGGCAGGTAACAGCATCCGCTGTCTTGCCAAGTATGTAATAGATAACGGTATTGTAAAAGACCGCCGTCTTACAGTTGAAACGAATGCAGGTATAAAGAATCTCAAATGCTACAGTATGAACGAAAGAGTAAAGACTGTAAGTGTTGATATGGGTAAGCCTGAATTCTCGGCAAAAGAAATCCCCTTTGCAATAGAGGGCGATAAGTTTATGGATTACGAGATAACCGTAGCCGATGAAAAGTACAGGGTAAATCTTGTGTCAATGGGCAATCCTCATGCAGTAGTGTTCTGCTCAAACGTAAATGCAGTTGACCTTGATACGATAGGTTCGGCGTTTGAAGAATCAACGCTCTTCCCCAAGCAGGTGAATCTTACTTTTGCTCGTGTCGTAAATCAGAATACGATTAAAATGAGAACCTTTGAACGAGGCAACGGTGAAACGCTTGCCTGCGGTACGGGTGCATGTGCAGCGGTAGTATCAGCAGTTGAAAACGGCTTCTGTAAAAAAGGTGATGATATTACGGTTAAAGTGCCGGGCGGCGACCTTATTGTAAATTATTCGGATGAAAAGATAGTTCTCACGGGTAATGCAGAACTTGTTTACGAAGGCGAAACAGAATTCTAATAATAAAAGGCGTGTTCAAATGAACACCCCTTTGTTATTGCAAAATAAAACTGAGTCGGAA
>JAZSCG010000049.1:0-4281 GCA_045602805.1 Feifaniaceae bacterium | reverse complement strand
CACCCAACAGATATATTATAACATAACAAATTCGTTACCGTCAACAATTTTGCTGTTTTGAAAGTAAAATTCTGCATTATGCATAAAATGCACTTGATTTCTTCATACAGTTTTACGTATTGTAAGAAAGAAAAAAACGTGTTATATTAAAGGTGCAAAGAGAAAGGGGTGATACCCGATGAATAGGTAACGGCAAATGCTCTTGAGCTAAGGTAAGTGGCAGCAGTCCGAGTGCCTGGCAAGAGTTTTAAATATAAGCCTTCTTAGTGAAAAATTTCAAGTTAGCAAAAGGTTTCCGCTTTACGGGAAAACGGTAGTGTAAAAAGAAGCAACGAAAAAAGGCAGTGGAAAAAGAAGGCAAAAAATCTAAAGAATGTGAGGTAAAAGAAAAAGATGTTAGATATCAAGAGTGAAGAAAAATAACCCTTGACCAGTATGAGATGTGTAAAGAAACATCGGTCAAGGGTTATTTTTATTGTATTCGTCCCTATGGGGCTTTTTTTTTACCCGAAAAACCCTCTTTACCGCCATTATTTGATATAACCAATTTTTGCCAAAGACAGATTCTATGAAAAAATCAATTTCAGCAATGCCGTCACTTGGCCGTGTAAGTAACGGCACAGGTCTTGTTACCGATCATACATATGAAGAACTTTTAAAGCTTGATTTCGGTTTAGGCTTTGAGGGTAAATTCGCCGGTCTTAAGATTCCTTCATTTGAAGACATTTTAGAAAAATTTGCTTCACGTGTCATAATGAATATACACGTCAAGATATGGGATGTCGGTCTTGAAGACGACAAGTTGGAGGAAATTGTAGCCCTTGTGCGTAAATACGACTGTGTAAAACACGTTTATTTTACAACGCTGAACGATAAAATACTCAAAAAGTGTAAAGCCTACGCACCTGAAATTGCCGTATGTGTAGCTGCCGGAAAGCAGGAATTACAGATGGTTGACAGGGCAATTGCCATAGGTGCCGAGAAGGTTCAGCTTGTAAAAAGATTATATAATCCCGAAGGGTGTGTTTTGTCTGTTGTCCGTTTTTACCGGTTCGGTTTAAAACGGGGTTGTTTTTTTATTATTCAATATACTGTTCGGCAAAATATACCGCAACCGCACCGTCAGAGACTGCGGTCACAACCTGCCTGAGTTCTTTGGTTCTCACGTCACCTGCCGCATACACGCCGTCGGCGTTCGTCTTTGTCGTTTCATCGGCGACAATATACCCGTTTTTGTCAAGTTCAACACTTCCACGCAAAAACTCTGTTGCAGGCTGTCTTCCGATACTGATAAATAAGCCGTCACACATAATTTCGCTTATCTGCCCCGTCTTAACATCTTTTATCTTTACGCCCTTTACTCTGTCATCGGAAATAATTTCCGTAATGGTGCTGTTCCACACAAACTGTATATTGCCTGCCTTTTCCAGCTGTGCATGATATACTTTCGTAGCACGTAAGGTATCTCTGCGGTGAACCAGATACACCTTTTTTGCAAGATTGGAAAGATACGTTGCATCCGCCACCGCAGAATTGCCGCCGCCGACAACAACCACCGTCTTGTCCTTATAAAACCTGCCGTCGCAATGAGCGCAGTAATGCACGCCCCTGCCAACCAGATTCGCTTCATTTTCTATGCCGAGTTCACGGGGGTTTGCACCGCTGGCAATGACAACCGTTTTTGCAAAAAACGTTCCCGCAGTCGTGTCAACCCTCTTGATTTTGTCCGAAAAATCGACAGAATTCACCTCGGCATATTCTGTTTTTGCACCAAAGCGCTCTGCCCCCTGCTGCATCTTCATACCGAGCGAAAAACCGTCTATCCCCTCTTCAAAACCGGGATAGTTGTCAATATCACCCGTCAGCGCCATCTGTCCGCCGACAGACATTTTTTCAATTACAACCGTATCAAGTCCCGCACGTGTGGCGTAGAGTGCAGCAGTATACCCTGCCGGCCCGCCGCCGATAATAAGCGTATCGTAAACGTGTCCCATCAGATCAGTCCTCTAACATTGCGAGAATCTGCGCCTTCGGCTTTGCACCTGATGAACGGTTTACAATTTCCCCATTCTTTATAACTACCAATGTGGGAATTGTCGACACACCAAACTGTGAGGCAAGCTCCATTTCCTCGTCAACATTGATTTTACCTACAAGAATATCGGGATTTTCATCAGCAATTTCATGTACTAAAGGCAAAACCATACGGCAAGGACCGCACCAATCAGCATAGAAGTCGAGAAGTACGGATTTTTCACTGTTTATGATTTCTTCAAAATTATTTTTGTTTACACTTAATACTGACATATTATACTTCCTTTTTTGAATCACTATACTTTTAGTATATCAAATTCAAAAAATCCTATCAATAATTTTCATATGTGAGTAAAAAATTTCTGCGATATGCATAAGTAAAAGGCATTTTTTTCATACACATTTACATATTGAAAGAGCTTAAAAAACATGTTATATTTAAGGTGCAAAGAGAAAGGGGTGATACCCGATGAACAGGTAACGGCGAATTGCTCTTGAGGCTTAATCAAGGTAAATGGCAGCAGTCCGAATGCCTGACTAAGACAAGAGTTTTAAATATAAGCCTTCTTGGTAGTGCAGTATGTTAAAGGTCTGGCTTTACGGGAATAGCAGTAGCGTAAAAAGAAGCAACAAGGAAAGGTGACTGAAGAAGAAGGCAAAAAATCAAAAGAATGTGAGGTAAAAGAAAAAGATGTTAGATATCAAGAGTGAAGAAAAATAACCCTTGACCTGCCGAAGATGCGTAAAGAAGCATGGGTCAAGGGTTATTTTTATTTGTATTCGTCTCTTGGGCGTACTCGCTTAGGGATGAATCGGTTTTGGCTTGATATTTTTCATTAATACTTCATAAAAAAATTCCGTAATACACAAAGTATTGCGGAATTTTTATTATTTTGGATGAAGAACAAGGCAAAATAATGCTTTTTGAGCGAATAATCTCTAAGTGAGTACGCCCTTAGGGCGATTTTTTTATGAGTATTTGCTTGTCTTAATTTATATGAAGTGTTACAATTTATATATCAACACATCAAGGAGAAAATGTAATGCTTAATCAGGCTGATATAATGAAAGTAAAGGGTATGGGTTTTCTGCAAAACCGAGGTACCGAGAATTTTTCAGGCAGGGTTCTTCCCCGAGGCGCCGTTTTTAATGCCGATGAACTTATTGCGATTGCAGAATGTGCAAATCAGTTCGGAAACGGCAAGGTGGCTTTTACAAGCCGTCTTACTGCAGAGATAGTGGGTATTCCTTATGATAAAATAGACGCTGCCGTAGCCTTTATGGCAGAGCACGGTCTTTATTTCGGTGGAACGGGTGCGAAAATACGTCCCGTGACCGCCTGCAAAGGTACCACATGTGTATTCGGCAACTGTGACACGCAGGAAATGGCAAAGAAAATTCACGATGATTACTATGTGGGCTGGGCTAAAGTGCCTCTTCCCCACAAGTTTAAAATCGGCGTCGGCGGTTGCCCCAACAGTTGTATGAAGCCAAGTCTTAACGACTTTGGTGTTGAAGCACACAAGATTCCCGTATTCGACGCCTCCCTCTGTAAAGGTTGCAAAGTGTGTGTAATTGAGCAGAAATGTCCAATCAAAGCAGTTTCGGTTGTTGACGGCAAAGCATCAATCAACAAAGACAAATGTCTTGATTGCGGTGTCTGCACAGGCAAATGTCCGTTTGGTGCATTTTCACACGAAAGTGAAACTGTATATAAAATATTTGTCGGCGGCACATGGGGCAAGCAGACAAGAATGGGCACACCTCTTCCCAAATATGTGACCGAGAATGAAGTTTATACGCTTCTTGAAAAGACGATTCTCTGGTTTAAAGAAAACGCTTATCAAAAAGAGCGTCTTGGTGCTGCAATCGACCGTATAGGTGTTAATAATCTTGAAGAAAGCCTTTTTTCAGATGACCTTTTAAACCGCAAAGATAAAATTCTTGCAGCAGAAATCAAAACAAGATGAAAAGACTTACGTTTATAATACTTGCTCTGCTTATTTTGCTAAGTGGTTGCGGTAAAACGCAGGAAAAGGGTGCATCTGCCACCTTTACCGATGCTCTGGGCAGAGAGGTGTCGCTTAATACACCCGAAAGGGTGGTTTCGGCATACGGCTCTTTTGCCGAAGTGTGGACTCTTGCGGGCGGCAGCCTTGTCGGAGTTACCGAGGATGCCGTGAGTGAAAGAGGGCTCAACGTGGGAAATGCCGTAATTATAGGCTCAGTCAAAGAGCCTGACCTTGA
>JAZSCG010000048.1:0-5565 GCA_045602805.1 Feifaniaceae bacterium | reverse complement strand
AATTCGTGTCTTGTAACTCGTTCGACAATTTGATTTGCCAATTTTCACCCTTTTCAATATCTTCAGAGGAAAAGAAAACTTCTACTGATTGTATACACTGCTCAAGCCACTCTTTAAGAGCTTCGGCAAACTTTTGGCTTTGTTCACCAGACCAACTAACAAATACTCTCATTTTTTCATCTCCATAGCAATACATTATTTTCCTCCATTGTAGCATAAGAAACAATATTATGCAATTTTTTGTAATTTACTAATGTATTTATTATTTTATGCAATTTGAATTAAAATCATATCCCTCGCTGAAGGCGAATATAACTAAAAAACTCTTGTTCTTTTTGAACAAGAGTTTTTATTTGGAGGCGCCACCCGGATTTGAACCGGGGAATCAGAGTTTTGCAGACTCGTGCCTTACCACTTGGCTATAGCGCCGTATTCACTTTTTTAAACAGTATAGCAGGAGAATTTTTCTGCTCCTGCTATACATAGTTGGAGCGGATTACGAGGCTCGAACTCGCTACCTCAACCTTGGCAAGGTTGCGCTCTACCAGATGAGCTAAATCCGCATATATGGTGCCTCCGGGCGGAATCGAACCACCGACACGGGGATTTTCAGTCCCCTGCTCTACCTACTGAGCTACAGAGGCATAAAGAAAACGCCCTGTGAAAGCAGTTTTTCAAAAAATATGTGGCGACCCGGATGGGGCTCGAACCCACGACCTCTAGCGTGACAGGCTAGCGTTCTAACCAACTGAACTACCGGGCCACATATTGGTGGGAGCTACAGGGATCGAACCTGTGACCCTCTGCTTGTAAGGCAGATGCTCTCCCAGCTGAGCTAAGCTCCCGTTAAGTGTCTTTCGCAAGACGCTTAATTATAATACTACATCACAATGGTATTGTCAATACTTTTTTTCAACTTTTTAAAAATTTTCTGATAATATTTTTTCAAGGTCTTTCGGAGTGAAAATATACTTGTTATCACAGAACTGACAGCATATCTCCGTATCCTTACCTTCATTCATCAATGAGGTCAGTTGTTCCTTTCCCAAAGACCTTATTGCCTTATCCATTCGTTCAAAGGAACACGTACATTTATATTCTTTATGCGATTCTTCAAGAACGTCAAATTCAAGCGGTCCCAAAACTTCCCTGATGATCTCCGTAAGAGTAAAGCCTTCATCAAGCATTTTGGTCACAGGCCATATGCCATTTAACTGTGCTTCAATAATCTCGATGATTTCTTCCGTTGCCCCGGGCAAAAGCTGAACAAGATATCCTCCTGCTGATTTTACAGACCAATCCTTATCAACAAGCACACCAAGTGCGCAAACTGTCGGTGTCTGCTCACTCATAACATAATAACTGCTTATATCCTCTGCAATTTCACCCGACACAAGCGGTATCTGACTAACATAAGGTTCTTTTAGTCCTAAATCTTTTACTACGCCCAGATAACCATTTTTGCCGACAGCACCACCCACATCAAGTTTACCTATATTATTAAGAGGTAAATTAACATTAGGATTTTCAACATAGCCTCTCACATTACCCTGATAATCCGAAACTGCAATTATCATTCCTGCAGGACCGTCACCCTTAAACTGAAGGGTAAGTGTCTCATTTTCTGATTTGAGCATACTTCCCATAAGAGAGGTTGCTGTTATTACCCTGCCAAGCGCAGCAGTACACACCGGTGTAGTATTATGATATGCAACTGCTTTGCTGACTATTTCTTTTGAGTCTATCGCATATGCACGGACAAGTCCGTCTTTTGTCACAGCCTTAATAAAATTCCCCATAATATCTTCCTCTGTAAAAAAGGACGAACAAGTCGTCCTTTGATTATTATTTACCTTTTTTCTCAAGTCTTGCAAGTGCTTTTGCATAACCGTCTTTACCGTATTCAAGACATCTGTTAACCCTGCTGATAGTGGCTGTACTTGCACCTGTTTGTTCTACAATATCACTATATACCATACCGCTTTTAAGCATATTTGCTACCTGAAAACGCTGTGTCATAGCTTTAATTTCGGCAATCGTACAAAGATCGTCAAAAAGTTCATAACATTCTTCTACCGATTTAAGCATTAAAATTGCTTCGTATAATCTGTCTCTGTCCTTATTCCTTAACTTTTCTGACATAATACATCACCCGAGAATAATTTTAACACACTAAATCGAAAAAGTAAAGTTTTTTTATATTCTTTTTCCCAAAATTTCTCTTTGTTCTCTGTAGAATTTTTCATATCTGCCCTCATCAAGAGCATTTCTGATTTGTTCCATTAAATTATTATAGAAATAGAGATTATGAATAACAGCCAGTCTCATGCCAAGCATCTCACCCGCTTTGAGCAAATGTCTGATATATCCTTTACTGTACTTCTGACATACGGGACAGTCGCAATTTTCATCGATCGGTGATGTATCCGTCATATATTTTGCATTATTAAGATTGATAATTCCCTTAGATGTAAAGAGATGTCCGTGACGTGCATTTCTGCTGGGCATTACACAATCAAAAAAGTCTACTCCCCTGTATACACCCTCAAGGATATTAACAGGTGTACCAACACCCATAAGATACCTCGGTTTGTTATACGGCATAACAGGATCAAGCGTTTCAATTATATCATACATAACTGCCGCTTCTTCGCCGACTGCAAGACCACCTATTGCATAACCGTCAAGATCAAAACCTTCAATCATCTTCATATGTTCGACACGAAGGTCATTATACGTTCCACCCTGGTTTATGCCAAAAAGCATCTGATTCGGATTTATTGTGCCCGGCAATGCATTGAGTTTTGCCATTTCAGTTTTACATCTGTCGAGCCAACGTGTTGTACGTGCAATAGACTTTTTGACATAATCGTAGGGTGCAGGATTTTCTATGCACTCATCAAATGCCATCGCAATAGTCGACGCAAGATTTGACTGTATACGCATACTTTCTTCAGGACCCATAAATATTTTTCTTCCATCTATATGAGAAGAAAATGTTGCACCCTGCTCTTCAAGCTTGCGAATTTTCGCAAGTGAATAAACCTGAAAACCTCCGCTGTCAGTAAGAATAGGCTTGTCCCAATCCATCATTTTATGAAGACCGCCAAGCGCTTTTACAACCTCATCGCCCGGTCTGACATGCAAATGGTAGGTATTGGAAAGTTCAACCTGACATTTAAGTTTTTTTAAATCATTTGCAGATATACCGCCTTTTATTGTTGCAGATGTGCCGACATTCATAAACACAGGAGTCTCAATAACACCGTGTACCGTTGTGAATCTGCCACGCCTTGCTCTGCCTTCTGTTTTTAAAATTTCAAACATAATTACCTCAATAAAGAATCATCGCATCGCCAAAACTGAAAAATCTGTACTTTTCTTTCACTGCTTCATTGTACGCTCGGAGAATATTCTCTCTTCCTGCAAGCGCACTCACAAGCATTATAAGCGTACTTTCCGGCAGATGAAAATTCGTTATAAGCCTGTCAACAGACTTAAATGCATATCCCGGATATATAAATATATTGGTAGACGCACTACCGCTATGCAGTATCCCGTCGTTATCGGTTGCTGCTTCAAGTGTTCTGCAAGAAGTAGTACCTACGGAAATAATCCTGTGTCCGTTCATCTTAGCATTGTTGACGGTATCTGCAACTTCTTTTGACACAGAATACCACTCACTGTGCATCGGATGTTCTTCAACGTTTTCTTCTTTTACAGGTCTGAACGTACCAAGGCCCACGTGAAGCGTAACATAGCAAACCTTAACGCCTTTTTCCTCTACTTTTTCAAGAAGTTCTTTAGTAAAATGCAGTCCAGCCGTAGGAGCAGCTGCACTTCCCGGATCAAGAGCATAAACAGTCTGATAACGGTCCTTATCCTCCAATTTTTCATGAATATAAGGAGGTAGCGGCATATTACCTATTTCATCAAGAATTTCTAAGAAAACACCCTGGTATGTAAATTTTACAAGACGTATCCCTTCTTCAATTATGTCGACTACTTCGCCTTTAACTTTACCTTCACCAAAGTCAAATTTATCCCCGATACGAGCCTTCTTACCAGGCTTAACAAGACTTTCCCAGACATCACCTTCTCTTTGCGAAAGAAGCATAAATTCAACAACAGCACCCGTGCTTTCTTTCACCCCAAATAATCTTGATGGTATTACTTTGGAATTATTGAGCACCAGAACATCCCCTGCATCCATATAATCGAGAATGTCGCAAAAAGTACCGTGCTCATATTCACCTGTCTGTTTGTTTAATTTAAGTAGTCTTGACCTGTCTCTGTCTTTTATAGGCGTCTGCGCAATAAGTTCTTCCGGCAGACAGTAATTAAAATCCGTAACTTTCATTTTTTATCCTTTTAATGAGTTATTTACTACAACCTCAGTGTCTTTAAAATAATATTCAACGATATCTTCGCCGACCCAGCCTGCATTTGCCCTGCCTTTTGCGCCAAGTTGGCTCATACCAACATTATGTCCCCAGCCTGTACCGTAAAAAGTAAATGTATCTCCCGACGGCATTACTTCTTTACCATCCGATGTTAAGACATAGACATCATTGCCCTGCACTTTGGACAATTCTCCTCCTGCGCCGATAACATTCATATCGTATACTGAATCTGTCATTGCAGTACCGTTGACGTATATTACTGCACTTGTGGTTATCTTGAATCTTGCACTTTTTACATATGACGAAAGTGCGGTTCTCACTTTATCACACTGCGATATTTTATGACTTCTGCCGGAGCTGTCAACCATTGTGATTTCATATACATTTCCTGCTTCGGTATATTGTGAAACATATATGTTCGCCATATCCGACAGCCCGTATTTTTGTGCAAGTGAATCAAGATTACTTCGTGAAACCGTAGATGACCACTTGCCGTAGTTTGCAACCGTAAGCTCTTCAAAATCATCCGGAACCGCTTTATAGTACGGATACTGCTTACCGCCCCACACATTTGAGTTATCTTCACTTGAACCGCCGTTTGATGAATAAAAATATGTCGTAACGAGCTCGTTACCGTATACAACTATCATACCTTCAGTCGACTCAACAGCTTCTCTTATTTTATCGGTAACTCCGCCAATACCTTTGTATACCTGACAGTTAGTGGTCGCACACACGTTAAAACCGTATGAGGCGTGTTTACCTGAACTTCCTAAGTAATAACACCTTGCACATATTGCCTGCGCTCTCAACGCTTCGATCGGATATGATGATGACATTTCATATGGCAAAACACCCATTATATAATCTTTGAGAGATACAACGTTTATGAACGTGATATTCTCTCCCGAAAGAATTTTATATTCAAATCCACCGGCATAGTTTGTTGACCCATTTCTGATATATACGGTTTTGTCTTCAACATAATGCGGTGTGGCAGCAACCCATTTATCCGAAAATTCAAATTCACAGATAATGTGCGGTGAATTCATATCAATAAAAGTGATACCCCTCGATGAATTACCGACAGGCGTATATTCAGTATCTATTACTGCCTTGAATTTTTCGATATCGGCAGCGGCATATTCACTTTTACTGTAAT
>JAZSCG010000047.1:0-1669 GCA_045602805.1 Feifaniaceae bacterium | reverse complement strand
TTCTCCTGTAGCACATGCCTCTGCACGAAGCATGTCGAGCTGTTCTTCACTACCGTCAATCCAGAGGATGCTTTCCGGCTTTGTGAGAGCTGCTACTTCTTCAACCCATTTGTTTACTTTTGCGTTGTTGATAACCATAGTTTTTTCTCCTTCTATAAATTATTTTAATATATTTGATAAGTTGCAAAAATCCTCAAGCGACATCCTCTCTGCCCTTATGTCAGCAGAAAGACCGAGCCCCCTGAGTGCTGATGCCGTATTTTCTTTGCTGCAAACACCTGCCACGGCGTTTACAAGCGTTTTTCTGCGCTGGGAATACGCTGCCTTGATAAGCGTAAACATAAATTTTTCATTCTTCGCCTGCACAGGCGGCTCTTCCAGCGGAATGAGTGAAATAACTGCCGAATCAACTTTCGGTACGGGCATAAACTTTTCTCTGCCCACAGGAAAAAGAATTTCCGTCTTTGCGCGGTACTGCACCGCAAGGGTGACAGCCCCCATATCCCGTGAGGGTTTATCCGCACAAAGCCTCTCCGCCACTTCCTTCTGCACCATTACGGTGATTCGTTCAAGCGGCAGTTTCTTTTCGAGAAGCCCCATTATTATCGGCGTTGTGATGTAATAAGGAAGATTGGCGCATACAACAACTCTGTCAATGCCCCTTGAAGTAAACTCTTCCTCAATGAGAGATGCGGCGTCTATTTTAAGAAAATCCGCATTTACGACCTTTAAATTTTCAAAATGGCCAACCGTATCGTCAAGCACGGGAATAAGTGACTTGTCTATCTCGACAGCAACCACCCTGCCTGCCGCAGAGCACAATTCGTATGTGAGCGGTCCGAAGCCGGGACCTATTTCGATGACACCCGTGTTTTTATCTATCTCACTCTGACGGACAATTTCCCTCGGAATCTCAGGGTCGACAAGAAAATTCTGACCGAGACTTTTTGAAAAAGAAAACCCGTATTTATTGCGGATAGCATTTATAACCTTGATGTCACAAAGTACGTTTTCCAAAGGATCCCCCCATTTTTCATCTTATCATACCACACATTTAAAATATTTTCAATTAAATTGACAACTTTTTTACATTTTGATATCATATAAAGCAAATTTCTAATTATGTGAGGTGTCTATGCTCAGATACTACAAGTTCATCTCGGATAATTTTGTGGAAAAAGATTTTTCACTGTCGGATACGGCTTTGTCTTTTGCAAAAGAGGCCGGTTTTGACCGAATTTATAAAGTTGATGGTGTTCCCAAGGTCGATAACGGTTACGTCAGCGTAACCCATTGCGGTAAACGTGCCTATATTGCTTTTTCGGATAGAAAAATCGGTATTGACTGTGAGTATATCCGTACCGCCCCTCCCCGTCTTTCACAGAAATTAGGTCTTGCGGGCAAGGCATTTTTCTGCGAATGGACGAAACGTGAAGCACTTGCAAAGGCATGCGGTCCCCCCATAACTAAAATGCTCGGAGATATTTCCGATACGGAGAGCAAATACAATATCAAGACATTTGAGGATGACGGTTTTATCGTCACGGTGGCATATGAAAAATAAACTTATTGCAATCATAATAATCATCGTAGCAATACTGCTCTGCACTCTTTTTGCAGATTTTGAATTTGGCGGTAACACGGTGGAAATAGGCGGACAGGAAATAGT
>JAZSCG010000046.1:0-3493 GCA_045602805.1 Feifaniaceae bacterium | reverse complement strand
TAACTCCCCCAAGGTTGCAACGTACGACCTTCAGCCCGAGATGAGTGCTCCCGAAGTATGCGACAAGTGTGTTGAGAATATAAAGAGCGGCAAGTACGACGTTATAATACTCAACTTCGCAAACTGCGATATGGTAGGCCACACGGGTATATTTGAAGCGGCTGTAAAGGCTGTTGAAACGGTTGACACCTGCGTAGGCAAGGTTGTCGAAGCCGTTAAAGAAATGGGCGGTATAACGCTTATTACTGCCGACCACGGTAATGCTGACTTTATGTTCAATCCCGACGGTTCACCCTTCACGGCACACACGACAAATCCCGTTCCCTTCGTTGTAGTGGGTAAAGAGTGCGAACTCCGTGACGGTGGCAAGCTTTGTGACATCGCACCGACAATGCTTGAAATCCTCGGTCTCCCGATTCCTTCGGAAATGTCCGGCGAAAGCATAATAAAATAATTTACAACAAAAATAGCAAGTCGACACGACTTGCTATTTTTTTATGCCCCGAAGGCTTTGCTTATCAAATTCACGAGTATACACGATATTACACCGAAGGCGGTGGGGAGTAAGGCTGCTACAACTGTCCACTTTATGCTGCCCGTTTCTTTTTTCACGGTTATGAGTGACGTTGAACAGGGCCAGTGCATAAGCGAAAACAGCAGTACGCATATTGCAGTCACGGGTGTCCATCCATTTGATATAAAAAGTGTTTTGAGGGCATCTGCACCAAGTTCTGTCAGGCTGCCGCCTGCGGTGTACGCCATTATCATTATGGGTACGACAATCTCATTTGCAGGGAAACCCAAAATAAAGGCGATAAGAATAACACCGTCAAGCCCCATTAGTCTGCCCAGCGGGTCAAGGAACGCCGATATATGCGAAAGCAGGCTCATATCCCCTATCATAACGTTTGCAAGAATCCATATAACAAGTCCTGCAGGTGCTGCGACAGCAACCGCTCTGCCTAAAACGAACACGGTTCTGTCAAACAGAGAGCGCACTATGACCTTGCATATCTGCGGTTTTCGGTAAGGCGGCAATTCAAGTGTAAATGATGACGGCACACCTTTCAGAAGTGTCTTTGAAAGCAATTTTGTTGCCCCAAATGTCATTACTACCGACAGAAGTATAACAAGTGTCATTATGAGTGCCGAAAGCACGGATGAAAACATACCGCTGCCGACTAAAAATACCGTTATCATGGTTATTATCATCGGGAATCTGCCATTACAGGGGACGAAACTGTTGGTCAGTATTGCGAGAAGTCGTTCCCTCGGTGAATCTATTATTCTGCACCCCATAATGCCGACTGCATTACAGCCAAAGCCCATACACATAGTAAGTGACTGTTTTCCGCAGGCATTACAGCATTTGAAAGGCTTATCGAGATTATACGCCACTCTCGGCAGATAACCGGCATCTTCAAGCAAGGTAAACAGAGGGAAAAATATAGCCATCGGCGGTAGCATTACCGACACCACCCATGCAAGAACTCTGTATACTCCAAACACAAGCGCATCGCACAGAAGTGTCGGCAATTTTATCCACGTAAGAAACGCATATATCTTATCCTGCAGGAAAAACAGACCTTCCGACAAGAGTGCCGACGGGTAATTTGCACCCTCCATTGTTATCCAGAAAATGAGTGCAAGCATAGCAAGCATTATCGGATACGCCAAAAATTTTCCCGTTAAAATTTTGTCTGTTTTCTTATCTTTCGGGCTGTATTTATGTTCATTGTACACGACTGCACCGTCACATATGCGTTCAGCAGTTCTGACAATTGATGTAACAATCATATGCTCATCTATCACGTTTTGCATACTGCGGACAGTTTCTCTGAGACTATCGTCTGCCGAGATATATTCATAAATTTTATCAGTAAGACTTCCGTCAAGCAACCGTAGCGCAATCCACCTCTTGCTTATATCGGTTTTATACTTTTCAAGATGAGGCAGAAGTTCTTGCACGGCATCCTCTATAACCTTAGGGTACTCTATTTGTATGCCCTTCTCTGCATTGTTTTCATCAAGCACGGATATTATTTTTTCTATACTTTTACGGTCTCTCGCCACCGTCTGTATTACGGGAACGCCAAGTCTTTTTTGTATTATACCTACATCTATATCAATATGCTTTCTTTTTGCCTCATCAGCAAGATTTAAGCAGACTATCACTTTTCTACCCGTTTCAATTATCTGCAAAACAAGATTTAAGTTTCGTTCAATACAAGTCGAGTCGCAGACTGCTACAACTGCATCAGGTTTCCCAAAGCATATAAAGTCACGGGCAACCTCCTCCTTTGCCGAATGCGCCATTAAGGAATACGTGCCCGGAATAGCAACAAATAAGTAGTTTTTATGCCGTCTCGTTGCATTCGACACCGTCTTACCTGCCCAGTTGCCGGTATGCTGTTTCATTCCCGTCAGGGCATTGAAAAGCGTACTCTTGCCTACGTTTGGATTTCCTGCAAGTGCTATAACCTTATCGCCCACCCCATCACCTCTTAACAAGAATATTTTTACAGTCTTCCGACCGAAGTGCAATCACCGCACCTCTGATAAGAAATGCCGACGGGTCACCGAGAGGGCTTCTTCCCACACACTCGACAGGCGTATTTTCAACGAGACCTATATCAAGCAGACGGCGTCGCATACTGTCACTTGCCTTAAGTTCACACACCGTCACTTTTTCACCCACGTTTATATCACTGAGATTCATACAAATCCCCCTTACAAGACATACTATTCCACCCGCAAGAACTGTGTTACGGAAAATACAGTAAGGGAACAATAATTTTCATTTTGGTCTTGACATAACGGCAATATTACTATAAAATAATATGGCAGTCTATCGACTGTGCAATTTTATAATTACTATTGTAATTCGGTCGTGGAGAAGTACTCAAGTATGGCCGAAGAGGCGCCCCTGCTAAGGGTGTAGGTCGGGAAACCGGCGCACGAGTTCGAATCTCGTCTTCTCCGCCATAATAAAAAGCACTTCACCCGAAGTGCTTTTTATTATGCCAGAGAAAGAGGTGACAAATATGTCTGCCGAAAGGAATTTACGAATAGACGCCTTGCGTGTTATCGCAGCACTTGGCGTCGTGTTCATTCACGCCGCATCGTATGCCGACGTGCTTCCCTTTGCGTTTGTAAATGCAATTACACGTTTTTCCGTGCCCGTATTCTTTATAATAAGCGGTTACTGTATGCTTGATAAAGACTATCCCGTGAAAAGCATACTATCAAAAGCACTCCGTTTGTTTCTTATTTTGCTCGGCTGGTCGGCGGTCTACTGTGTAATTTCCCGTCCCGAAAACTTTGTAAAAGAACTTTTGCTCGGCCCTGTACATTTCTGGTACTTATATACGGCTATCGCTTTATATCTTATAACCCCTATGCTCTCGGTATTTTGCAAAAATGCTGACAGGCAGGCTTACAGATATATGCTTGCCCTGCTCTTTATTTCAGGCTGTATCGTAAACGTTATGCT
>JAZSCG010000045.1:0-1782 GCA_045602805.1 Feifaniaceae bacterium | reverse complement strand
TATGGGTTACATTCAGGAAGCGAGAGCACTCGGTCTTCTTGATGACGTAACGGTAGAGGATGTGAACGCATATGCCACAAGAGGTCAGATTGCGCAGATGGCGTACAACCTGCTTTATACACCGTCAAGACTCTGTCTCAGAGCTACGGGTGAGATGAATTCAAACGGCACAGAAGTCTATCAGAAGGTTGCACCCATTGAATTCGTGTTCGGTCTTACCGCAATCGGCGGTGACGAAACAAATTCGGTAAGTCTTGTTGCAACATATGAAAATATGTGGACTTATACGGGCGGCACACTTGAGGAAAATGAAATAGCGCTTGATATCAACGGCAAGACTTATGTGTTTGAGTATGCGGGCGATGCTTCCGACCTCTTCGGTCAGGACCTCATTGCCTATATCGATACCCCCACAGTAACTGCCTCAAGTGAGCTTATTTCTGTTGTTTCAAACAGCATTGTTTACAATACAACACAGGACAAGCTCACAGGTAACGGCACATCTGCTTATCCCTTTAAGGTTGATGGCAACTCAATGCCCGTAGGTAACCTTTACACTGCATCAAATACAAGATTTTATGCTTTTGATACGGTATACACTCAGGGCAGTAACGGATACTACACAAAGGCTGACACAGATGCAGAGGCAGGCAAGTATCTCAAGGTAGCAGATTACTTCTCAAAGGACGGCAATAACTCATCAAACAAGGTAACCCTTATTGACAGAGATGATGACGGTGTTTACGAAACACTTGTAATCTCTAATGCACAGACGGTGCAGGTGAGTGCTGCTACAACAGCATCAAAGACAATCAAGCTTGCTTCTGCAGTTGCAGGTAAGACACAGTACGCATCAATCTATGTAAACGGTTTTGATGCATTTACAGGTCTCGACTACAGCGGTGACCCGATTTATGCTAACGTAACCGTAAGCAGAAGAGGTGACGGACAGGCATATCTTGATGCAAAGGTTGCACAGACAAAAATCGGTGTTCTTTCATCAGTAGGTCAGAAGGGAACAAGTGCGGTTGTTGACGGCACAACCTATCAGTCAACGGGCAAGGCAACAGAAACAGGCGTATTTGCATCCGTTAATAAGAATATCGGCGATACAGTCAAGATGTATCTTGATGCAAACGGATACGTTGCGGCTGTTGTTGTAACCGAAGAAACACAGACTCACGAACTCTCCTTCGGTAAGGTTATATTTGCACAGGATGACGCTGATAAGTGGGGCAACAACAAGACTGCTTCAATAAAGGTCGTTCTTTCGGACGGCACAGAGAAGACAATAGAGCTTGCCGTTGACTCAGAGGCAGATGATATTCTCACAGCATTTGACGGTGACACGGCAAAGAGCTGGCTCACGGCAGGCGGCGACAACGAAGTATTTTTCTCATACAATACAACTGATAAGAAGTATGACATCGTGGACAACTATATCCACTTTGAAATAGACGATGATACTCAGAAGGCATCGAGAATCGTTGCAATTTCCGACATTGAAACTGTAGGCGGTCCTACAAACACAGAACTCGACTGGGAGGTTAAGTCATTCAAGGACACCCTTTCATACAACGAGGATAAGGGCTTCTTTATCGGCAACGAAAAGAAGGTAACGTCTTATGTCGGTTTTGCGGCTGAAAACTTTAAGGGTATGTACTATGCGGAAAATGAAAGAGGCGAGATTGAAGCATTCTACTACACAGCGGCAAACATCCCCGAATTCTATGAAGAGGGTGAATATACTCTTGTGTTTGCAGACGGTGAAGTAGTTGCAAT
>JAZSCG010000044.1:0-2282 GCA_045602805.1 Feifaniaceae bacterium | reverse complement strand
GTAAAAAACAAAAATCTTCTCGCCTGCACTTTCCCTGCATCTGAAGATTACAAAACCGCAATCAAAACCTTCAAAAACGCCGGCATCCCCGTTTACGTTCATACGGTAAATGATAAAGCTGAACAGCAAAAATGGTTTGACTTTGGCGTTACGGGAATATACTGCGACAGTATTCCAACTAAATAAAAATAAGGCACTTGGAAAACCAAGTGCCTTTCTTTTATTTTTCATTACCTTCGTAGCCAACCAGAAGACCGCCTTCTTCAGCGTAAAAACTGCAAAGACCTCTCGTCTTTTGAATAACAACTTCTGCTAACGGAAACTGAGCTCTTATCATATCTTTCAGCACATTTGCCCCATCTTCATTATTGCAGTGATGTATTCTTACTCTTCCTCCGGTAAAACCTGTTTTCAGCATATTTTTAAACAGTTCGGAAATCGCTTTTGCAGCGCCCCTCACCTTGCCTGTAACTTCAAGAGTTCCCTCATTACTTGCCTTACCGACAATGCGAATACCGAGAATACCCGTAAGTTTTGCAACAGCAGGACTTACTCTGCCGTTATTTGCAAGATTTTTAAGTGAGCCCAACGCAAAAACAAGATGTGTCTTTTTCTTGTATTCCATTATTTTGTTTTTAATTACACCAATATCAAGCTTTTCATCTATAAAGTCTTTTAGTTTATCGACGATAAGTGCAACTTCTGCACCTGCAGAAAGTGTGTCAATTGCAAATCCCTCTTTACCCGGATTCTCATCAATATAATCCTCTACCGCAAGTTTTGATGCATTATAACTGCCCGAAAGACCGCTTGTTATTGCTACACAGATAACACCGTCATAATCCTCAAACGCATCCTTCCAATCACCAATACTCGGACACGACGACTTTGATGAACCTTTATACTTCTGAAGGTCTGCTATCATAGCATTAACATCAAGCGATGCATCGTCAACATATTCCTTTTCGTCTGTAATTATCTTAAGGGGTACGCTTGAATATGCACAGTCCTGCAATTCAAGAATATCTGAAGATGAATCAGCTACAATTTTATACCTCATAATAACTCTCCGTTTAAGTTTTATAATTACATTGTATCCGTTTTTCAAAAACTTGTCAACTTGTTTTTAAGAACTTTTTGTTAAACTTCACTCTAAATTACAGTTATGGATGAAGCTGTAATATAGATGCCGGTATCAATGGTGTAACGGGTCCGTAGAAAGCCGTGTCAAATATTTCCTTTTTTCACCGTTAGCTATAAGAATAATCTTTTTTGCCTGCATTATCGAAACCATTCCCATTGTTATTGCCTGAGTAGGAACAAGTGATTCATCACCAAAGAAGCGTGCATTTGCTCTAATCCTCGATTCATGAAGATCTGCAACGTGCGTATCTCTGCAAAAATAATCAGCGGGTTCATTAAAAACGATATGACCGTCAAGCCCTATTCCGAGAAACTGTCGGTAGATTCCGCCTGCGTCACGAATCATTTTTTGCTTTCCTTATATGATTGTTTCAATTTTAATCAAATTAGTATTTCCCGAGGCACCCGAAGTCTGTCCTCCGGTAACGACCATCTTGTCCCCCGTTTTCAGTTCAAACGTGTTTTGTGCACTTTCAAGTGCATGGTAGAACAAAACGTCAGTCGACGAAAATGGCTTGCTTATTACGGGCGTAACACCCCAAGACATTGCGAGTTTATACCAGACTTTTTTGGACGTAGTCATTCCGATAATATCAATCGGAGAACGGAATCTCGACACCATACGTGCCGTTTGCCCCGAGAGAGTGCATACAACGATACATTTTGCACCTATATCTATTCCGACGCCGCACGCCGAATGAGATATTGCAACAAGTGTATTCTTTATTTTGAATTCCGTTTCGTGAAACCATTTCTTGTAATCTATATTCTTTTCAGTTTCCTCGACGATTTCCGCCATTGTCGCAACGGTCTTTGCAGGATACCTACCTGCCGCCGTTTCACCCGAAAGCATTACGGCACTCGTTCCGTCGTATACGGCATTTGCAACGTCGGAAATTTCAGCCCTTGTCGGACGAGGGTTGTTTATCATGGATTCAAGCATTTCCGTTGCAGTTATAACTCTGTGTCCGAGAAGACGGCAGGTCGTGATAAGTTTTTTCTGAATGGCAGGTAACTGTGTGAAGGGAACCTCTACACCAAGGTCGCCCCTCGCCACCATAATTCCTTCACAAGCTTTACAGATGTCATAGATATTGTCCACACCTGCTGCATTTTCGATCTTTGCTATAATATCAATG
>JAZSCG010000043.1:0-2074 GCA_045602805.1 Feifaniaceae bacterium | reverse complement strand
GGCTTGACGGTGTGGAACGTAAATACATCGAAGAAGTCGGTGCGATGAACATATTCTTCAAGATAGACGGCAAGGTGGTAACACCCATGCTCAACGGCTCTATCCTGCCCGGCATCACGAGAAATTCGGTTATCGAGGTCTGCAAATCACTCGGCTACGAGGTTGAGGAGCGTAAGATTTCCGTTGACGATCTTGTACAGGCACAGAAAAACGGCAAGCTTGAAGAAGTTTTCGGCACGGGTACAGCCGCTGTAATATCCCCCGTGGGCAAACTTCGTTATAAAGACGACGTGTGGACAATCAGTGACGGCAATATAGGCGAACTGAGTGCAAAACTTTACAAGACGATTACGGACATTCAGTGGGGCAGATCGGAAGACCCGTTCGGCTGGAGAGTTAAAGTAAAATAATTGGGCGTATTCACTTAGGGACAGTCGGTTGACTGTCCCTTTTTTAATATTGCAATAAGTCTTGTCATAGATTATAATATTATATAATTGTGTTATAATATGAGGTAAGTATGGAGATTAATATTGCAGATATTCTGCGTATGAAAAAGAAGCATCCCTGCGGCTCATTTGAATGGGAAGTCATACGGACGGGGGCAGACATCGGTCTGCGTTGCCTCGGTTGTGACAGGGTAGTATTCATTTCCCGTGCAGACATAACAACTAAAGTCAGAGAGGTTATCAAGAAATGATAGAAAAACTTGCGCAGGTTGAAATCCGTTATAACGAGGTTTCGGAAAAACTTATGCAGCCCGACATCGTGTCGGACCAGAAGCAGTACAGAGATCTTATGAAGGAGCATAAGAACTTAACTCCCATAATCGAAAAATATAAAGAGTACAAGGCTGCCGAAAGTGCCATGAACGAGGC
Organism: Feifaniaceae bacterium; assembly: GCA_045602805.1. GTDB lineage: Bacteria > Bacillota > Clostridia > Oscillospirales > Feifaniaceae > RGIG6165. Next base: position 1,196 of record JAZSCG010000043.1, on the reverse strand, counting down.
TAAGGCAATGCTCGACGAGAAAATTGACGATAAGGACTTCAAGGAAATGGTCGAGCAGGAGTATCTTGACAACAAGGCACGCCTTCCCGAAATTACCGAAGAACTTAAAATCCTTCTCATTCCCAAGGACCCCGATGATGACAAGAACGTCATTATGGAAATCCGTGGCGGTGCAGGCGGTGAGGAATCGGCGCTTTTTGCACATTCGCTTTACCGTATGTACTCCATGTATGCCGAATCAAAGCGCTGGAAGACCGAAGTTCTCAGCTTAAACGAAACGGAACTTGGCGGTATCAAGGAAATAAGTTTCTCCATATCGGGTGAAAACGCCTACGGCAGACTCAAGTTTGAAAGCGGTGTTCACCGTGTTCAGCGTGTGCCCGAAACCGAGTCACAGGGCAGGGTTCACACCTCAACCTCAACGGTTGCCGTTCTTCCCGAAGCGGAAGAGGTTGACGTTTCCATCAATCCTGCTGACCTGCAGATAGACACCTACCGTGCAGGCGGTGCAGGCGGTCAGCACGTAAATAAGACGGAATCCGCAATAAGAATAACCCACCTGCCGACAGGTCTTGTCGTTGAATGTCAGGACGAAAGAAGCCAGCACAAGAACAAGGATAAGGCTATGAAGGTGCTTCGTTCACGTCTTTACGAGAGAGAAGCGGCTGAAAGAAACGCCAAAATCGCAAGCGAAAGAAAGAGTCAGGTAGGTACGGGCGACCGAAGCGAAAGAATAAGAACCTACAACTTCCCGCAGGGATGAGTTTCCGACCACAGAATAGGTCTCACCCTCTATAAGATAGAATCTTTTATGGACGGTGACCTTGACGAGATGATAGACGCTCTTATCACGGCAGATCAGAGTGAAAAACTTAAAGGCAGCGAAGAATGATAACAAAACACATAAAACCCGATAGTTTGCAGGAAGCGGCTGATATAATTGCATCGGGCGGCACGGTTATTTTCCCGACCGAGACGGTTTACGGTCCCGGTGCAAATGCTCTGGACAAAACGGCGATTAACAAGATTTACAAGGCAAAGGACAGACCAGCCGACAATCCGCTTATCGTACATATCGCCGACGTTTCACAGCTTGAAAACGTTGCAAGGGACGTGCCCAAAACGGCGTACGAGCTTTTCAGGCGATACTCACCCGGTCCGCTGACCGTGGTATTAAAGAGAAAAGACACTATCCC
>JAZSCG010000042.1:0-8768 GCA_045602805.1 Feifaniaceae bacterium | reverse complement strand
TGAGGAAAATGCTAAAAACGGTGACATCTTTACAACAGGCGAAGAAGTTGTTGAAGGTGCATTTGAAAATGCAAATCCCAAGGGCAAGGTTATCGACCTGGTTCTTCCCGTTTTATTCCTCATCGTCGCATGCGTTATCGGGATGATTTACTCGGTCGGCTTCTTTACGTCAGGCTCAGACGGTTACAAGAATGGCATGACAGCATTCTCGAACAGAGATGCTTCGGTAGGTCTTGTATTCGGCTCATTTATCACGGTTGTCGTTGCCGTAATATACTTCCTTGTCAGAAGAGTAATCTCTTTCAAGGATTGTATGGCTTCTATCCCCGACGGCTTTAAGGCAATGGTTCCCGCTATCCTTATCCTTGTATGTGCTTGGACACTCAAGACTATGACAGACAGCCTCGGCGCTAAGATATTCATTTCACAGCTTATCGAAGGTTCTGCAGGTTCATTCCAGCTCTTCCTTCCCGCTATCATCTTCCTTATTGCCGTTGGTCTTTCATTCTCAACGGGTACTTCATGGGGTACGTTCGGTATTCTTATTCCGATCGTTCTTTCAGTATTCAGCGGTGTAGACGGTCCTATCACAACAATTGCAATCTCTGCTTGTATGGCAGGTGCCGTATGCGGTGACCACTGCTCACCCATCTCCGACACCACGATTATGGCTTCGGCAGGTGCACAGTGCAACCACATCAACCACGTATCAACTCAGCTTCCCTATGCAATGACGGTTGCTGCAGTTTCATTCGTGGCATATATCATCGCAGGCTTCGTTCAGAACTGGCTCATAGTTCTTCCCGTAGCAATAGTTCTTATGCTTGCAACACTCGTTGTAATAACCAAAGTCACAAACAAAAAAGCGTAAAAAATAAACAGAAATCCCACCCTGTCAGCAGGGTGGGATTTTTCATTTTATCCTATAAAAAGCATATAAATAAGCGGGATTGTGAAGATACACAGCACGTGCTAGATAGACGCCATTCTCGCCCCTGTTTTCGTGTCTCCGCCGTATGCCGACGGGAATATAACAGTGTTAAGTCCGAGAGATGTTGCCGAATGTCAGTGCATACTCAAATATATGTATGCCGTACTGATTGTCGGAAAAGCAAAGTTTTTGTTGACAAAAGTGCTATATTAAATTATAATATAAGTATGTCAGTAAGTTGACTTGCTTACTAAGGGGGGTTTGGATGTCTGTTTCAGCTGACTCACAGATGAAAATTGCCGATATGTCGTTTGGCGAATATTTTTATCATCTGGTAGACAAAAGAAATATTTCAAGACCTCTGATTATCGATACGCTCAAGGTTTCAAAAACTTATCTGTACGATATGTTCAAAGACCGTGTTTGTGCGCCAACTCCCGAAATGCAGTATAAGATTGCATCATTACTGCAGGCGACAGACAAAGAGCTTTCCGTTTTTTTTGACAAGGCGGCCAAACGCAGAAATGAACTTCCGGCGGATATCATGCTGGTTTTGTCTGACAAGAAGATTGCGGAAATACGCCGTCAATCCGACTTCAAATCATTACTTTCGGAGAAGATAAAGAATGGATAATTATAAATCAGCAAATGCATATGATCTTTCTCTGTTTGATCCGATGCGTAATCAGTTTGCATCCGTACAGGTCAGACAACGTGCAAAAAACAGCGTCGTTGCCAAATCCCGCAGGAATGCAACCTTCAATCTGGCGATAACGCTACTTATAACGGCAATGTGCTGCATCTGGCTGGCATACTGCTCAACTTATAACGAGATTTCTTCACAGGTATCTTCAGCAAAGGCAGAGTATATGTCTCTTTGCAAGGAAGAAGAGGCACTGGAGCTCAGGTTTGAACGGAAATTCAATCTTGCAGAAATTGAACGTATTGCAATCGAAGATTACGGTATGGCGAGAGTGACTTCAAACGGCATTACATACATAGATACTTTTACTGAGGACAACGTGGAAATAGTTTCTTCCGAGGACAATTTTGCAGTTGCACTTTTCAAAAAGATTTTTTCATAAATTCAATAACAAACGGGGAACGGCAATAGTTTTTTCCTTTCTTAATGCCGCTTCCCCGATTTGTATTTTCTAAGCAGTTATATCAACAGTCAACCCCGCCTGATATAAGTAAAATAGCTGTTTTTCTTTGTTGTCGGGCTTGAAAAGACATCTATTTTATCTTGTCTCAGGTTTGCAGATTTTTTGTTTTCTTTTTTCCGAAGACAACGGAGTTGACCATTGCTATAACTGCTTTATTTTTTCAAAAAACAAATGTTTGCAAATTGAATTTGTTTATGTTATAATGAAAAAAAACGAAAGGAGCATCCACAGTGACAAAAGGTCAGGAAAAAGAGCTTCAGATATACAACTATGTTCGCAGTTGCCTTGAGAAGGGGGACTGTCCGCCTACTGTACGTGAAATATGTGCAGAGGTCGGTCTTGCCTCTCCCTCATCGGTATTCACTTACCTCAAATCGCTTGACAAGCAGGGTAAAATAATATTCCAGAAAGGCAAAAAACGTGCAATTTCATTGCCTGATATCCAGAATGTTGCCACTTCGTATGTTCCTCTTGTCGGTCGTGTCACAGCAGGTATGCCTATTCTTGCGTACGAAGAAGATCTGGGTAGAATCCCTTTTTCGTCGGATAAAAAATATTCAGGCGAACTCTTTGCACTCAATGTAAAGGGTGACAGTATGGTAAATGCCGCCATTCTTGACGGCGACATCGTAATAGTTGAAAAGACTTCGGTGTGCAGGGACGGTGAAATTGTTGTTGCACTTATCGAGGATGAAGCAACGGTAAAACGTTTTTATAAGGAAGACGGACATTTCAGACTGCAGCCCGAAAATGATGCCTATGCACCGATAATTGTGAATGAGCTTTCTATTTTAGGCAGAGTTGTTTCGGTTATTAGATACTATTAGTCGACAATATATATAAATCCCTGTGTAAGATAATACTTGCATAGGGATTTTTTATATCTTATAATAGATATGTGGAGGTGTCTTATGAAAAGAATTACAGCACTCTTACTTGCAGCGGTTATGCTCTTTGCGTTTGCTGCCTGCAAACCGGAAATTGATACCTCTCCGGACCAACCAATTGAAACAGTTATCCCCGAGGTTCCAAAAGAACCCGAAATAAAGTATTTCAGTCCCCTTACCGGAGAGGAGATAGATGAAAATACAGCATATACAAGACCGGTGGCACTTACGATAAACAACTTAAAAAAAGCCACACCGCAGAGCGGTATGACAAATGCAGATATGTACTTTGAAATTCCTGCAGAAGGCGGTATCAACAGAATACTTACCGTTTTTCAGGACTATGACGATATTAAGGAGATTGGCACCGTCCGCAGTGCACGTGCATATTTTGTTGACTGGGCAATCCCGCTTGATGCAGTCTTTATCCATTACGGCGGCAGTCCCTCCTTCTACACTCTGAAAAAGCAAAAGAGATTTGATGAGTGTGACGGCATCAACGGCACGGTTGAAAACGCACTTTTCTGGCGTGATGCCGAGAGGAAAAAGAAAGCAGGCACCGAGCACAGTGTTATGACAAGCGGTGAAAAGCTTACAAACGGCTTAAAAACACTCGGCATACGTTCAACTGTAGATACACCGTATGAACCTTTCTTTTTGTTTAACGAAGAGGCTGTGGCAACGGGAAATATGCCTGCAAACAAGGTGTCCTTGAAGTTTTCTTATTACATAACCTCCGAATTTGAATACAACGAAGCAACCGGTCTGTATTTCCGCAGTCAGTACGGTCAGCCTCATAAGGACAAAACAACAAATGCACAGCTTTCCGTAAATAATATTATATATCTCAAGACTTCCATTTCAGCAATCAGCGGCGATGATGCCGGAAGAATTGACGTGAAAACAACGGGAAGCGGTAGTGGCTACTACATCAGCAAAGGCACAGCGCAGGAGATTAAATGGAGTAAAAAGGATTTATCCTCACCTCTCAAGCTATACGATATAAACGGCAATGAACTTGCGATAAACAAAGGCAAAACATGGTTTATGATAAATAATACAAATATTGTTATGGAGTAAGCATATGGAACAGTTACAGATACTTGAAAACGGCGAACAACCCAAGAAAAAACTAATAAATTTAAATCTCAAGCAGATAAAGGCTATAACCCACGGCGCCCTCTATATATACGATGATATGGGCGGATTTACTTTTTCCCGTTTTACACCCGCACAGATAGAACATTACAGTACGGTTCCCTCATTCAAAAACCGTTCACAGGAAAATGCAGGTATTCATTTTGATTTCTATACGGATTCCCCCGTTTTCGAAATGGAATTTACACCGATATCAGTATTTGAGCCTGATGTTTGTTCACTGGACATACTTGAAAACGGTGCTTTCTGCTATAGTATGCCCTCTGATTTTAAGCAGGGCAAGAAATACAGTGTCAGATATGAATTTACGAAACCCGGCAAAAACAGAATTACCGTGTATCTCCCCGCTTTCACTGAAATTATCGTAAAAAAGATTTCTCTGATGGAAAACTGTGATATAACACCTGTAAAGCACTCAAAAAAGATGCTTATGGTAGGGGACTCTATTACACAGGGGGCAGGTGTTGTGAATACCTGCTCAACATACTCCAATTTACTTGCCCGTACATTCGACCTTGAGGTTCTTAATCAAGGCGTAGGCGGCTATCTTTTCAATGTCAATTCACTTGACGGCGGTCTTTCCTTCGGTCCTGACTATATTCTTATAGCTTACGGAACAAATGACAAAAAACATAACAAAACAATACCTGAACTTATGGCAAACGTTGAAGCATACATAAAAAAACTTACAAGTATGTATAAAAAAGCCAAGTTCTTCCTTGTTGCTCCGTGGTGGCGCCTTAACAGAACAGATGAGAACGCATATCTCAAAAATTTTGAAGAAGTTCGTCAGGCAATATTTGACGTTGTGGAAAAATACCCGCAAATCGTCGTAATTGACGGATATTCTGCAACGCCCCACCTTGAAGAATTCTTTACAAACAAAACGCACCCAAATCAGGCAGCGCATGCACATATGGCACTCCACATTGCAAGTGTAATGAGAAAATATATAAAATAAGAAAAAAGACACGGTTTTTCAACCGTGTCTTTTTTCGGTAAACCATATTGACTTTTTTCGGATTTTCGATATAATAGTATTAAAATCAATAAAGGTGTGTGAAAAATGGACATTTACGAAAGATTTTGTATGCTTCTCAAGGCAAAGGGTGATACACCGTATGCCGTTTCAAAGGCAACCGGTATACCCCCATCAACCTTTACCGACTGGAAAAACGGTAAAAGTGCGCCAAAAACTGCAAAGCTCTCTAAAATTGCCGATTATTTTGGTGTTACACTGGCATATCTGATGGGCGAAGCAGAGTCAAGTGATATTGACAAAAAACTCACAGGCATAGATTTTGCTCTGTGGGGAGAAGTGAAAAATCTCTCGGAGTCCGAAAAAAAGGACATATATGATTATATAATGTTTAAGAAGAGTAAACGTAAATAATCAAAAGGAGAAAAGAGAAAATTGACATTATTTGATCTGTATAAATATGCCGACACCCATGGGATTGACGTAGACTATTTCCCCATGAGTGAAGTTGAGTCTGTTTCTTTCCCGTGTGGCTGGATAGCACTTGATGTTGACAAACTGAAGGACAGTGCTGACGAAAAGGTGCATCTTGCTCACGAGATGGGTCACGTTGAAACCGGCAGTTTTTACAACATATATTCTCCGCTTGACCTGCGATCCCGGCACGAAATACGGGCTGACCGCTGGGCAATTAAAAAACTGATACCTGAATCAGAACTTGAAAAAGCAGTTTCAAAGGGTATAAAATCCGCATGGGAGCTTGCCGAATATTTCGGCGTTCCGCAGGATTTTATGGAAAAAGCAATTTGCTATTATAACAATTAAAAAAGCCTTCCTTTCGGAAGGCTTTTTATTATTACAGAGTTAAATCAATATCCTTGATTATTGCTTTAAGCTGATTTGCGCTGTGTCTTAATTTATCAAGTTCTTCTTCTGTCATCTTAACAGGCAGTTTACCGTATACACCGTCTGGTCCTATAAGATGAGGAACGCTCAGACACACGTCGTCAATACCGTACTCACCGTGGAACATCCACGAAATTATGCCGACTGAATTGTATGCCGACTGAAGCATACTTACAAGATAGCAAACCGCATTAGTAACCGCATAGTAGGTTGCACCCTTGTTGGCAATAATCTCACCGCCCGATTTGCGTATATACTCTTCAATACCATCTCTGTCAAGCTCGCTGACGTTCATATCACGCTCGCGTTCCATATTGCTGAATTCGGCAATCGTGGCACCCGAAATTCTCGCAAGCGACCAAGGAACGAACAGAGAATCGCCGTGTTCACCGAATACGTAGGCATGAATATTCCTCTGCGCTACGTTAAACTTCTCTGAAAGGATATAGCGCAGTCTTGCAGAGTCAAGCGTGGTACCCGAGCCGATTATCTGCTTTTCGGGCAGGCCCGACATTTTTATAAATGCATACGTCATAATGTCAACGGGGTTGCTGACAATAATATAAGTCGCATCGGGTGCATTTTTTACTATATTGGGCGTAATGCTCTTTAATATATCGATATTTGCCTGAGTGAGTTCAAGCCTCGTCTGACCCGGCTTACGGGGTTTGCCCGACGTTATTATAACAACATCCGAATCCTTAGCTTCGGAATAGTCACCTGCGACTATGGAAATCGGGCTGCGGAAGCTTGCACCCTGTGCAATATCCATTACTTCGCCCCTGGCTTTATCTTCATTTATATCTATGAGAACTATCTCCGAAACCGTATCTTCCATAGAAAGTTTATATGCTATCGTTGCACCGACACTGCCGGCACCAATTATCGTTATCTTGCTTCCCATTTTATCTCTCCTTAGTGTTTTTATATATTTTACCATAATGTCAAACTATTAACAAGATTTTCTGTTAATTTGATTTTTACACACAAAAAACATATAATATATTCGGAGGTGTTGTTATGTATACTGAATTTACACTTGTAATGAGAGATAAATCCGAACATTTTGTCAGAAGTTTTGTCCCGCAGTCTCCCAAAGCCATTTTTATACTGATTCACGGCAAGGGTGAGCATAGCGGACGTTATATGCAATTTGGAAACGAGCTTGAAAAGTCCGGTTATGCCGTATATGCACCCGACCTTCGCGGTCACGGCAAAACGGGCGGCAGAATCGGTCATACAGCACCCAGAAAGACAATTCTCGATGATGTTGGTGAAATCGTATTATACGCAAAAATCAGGCATCCTGACCTGCCTGTATTTATGTACGGGCACAGTATGGGCGGTAATATAATTTTGACATACAGGCACAGACGTCCCGACGGCATCAAAGCATTTATTGCCTCTGCTCCCTGGCTCTATCTTGCAAAGGATTTTACGGAATCTCTGAAAAAAGGTGTGGTTGCTCTTTCAAAAATGCTTCCCCACTTTGCAATCAATACAGGTATAGATGCAACTGTTATCACATCAATTGAGGACGAGCAGAAAGCCTATCTCAACGACAAAAAAATGAATGGAGTCATTACTGCCGCAACTGCCGCAGATGTATTTGTTACCGCTAAAGAGATATTTAAATATGCTCCGACAGACAAAGCCCCCTTTTTCCTTCTTCACGGCGACGATGACAGACTTGTGAATGTCGAAGGCAGCAGAAAACTTTCAAAACTTTCGGGTGATGTCTGCAAATACAAGGAATACAAGGGTAACCGACACGAGATTCTTCACGATATCAGCCGTGACGAAGCAATATCCGATATGTTAGCCTATCTTGACGAGCAGTTATGAATTATATAAGTTTTTCAGACTACGCCAAAAGTGTATACGGTGACAAAGTTTATAAACTCTCAATAGAAGGAGGCACCACCTGCCCTAACCGTGACGGTACGGTCGGCTACGGTGGCTGCATCTATTGCAGTGCAAAAGGAAGCGGTAATTTTGCCGAAAACGGTGAAAGTGTAACGTCTCAGCTTGAAAGGGCAAAAAAACGGGTCGCCGCCAAATGCAAAAGCGGGAAATATATCGCTTATTTTCAGAGTTTTACCGTTACATACCTCCCTCTGAATGAATTTAAAAAGAAGGTTTTTGAGGCGTTATCACTCGATTATATAGTAGGAATATCGCTTGCGACACGACCCGACTGTCTTCCCGACAGCGTTATGGACATTATAGAACGGGCGAACAAAATAAAGCCCGTCACGGTGGAACTTGGACTCCAGACCATGCACGAAGATAGTGCAACATATATCCGCCGAGGATACAAACTTCACGTTTTTGAAGAAGCGGTTGAAAAGCTAAAAAGAATCGGCGTACACACGGTTGCACATCTTATCGTCGGCTTACCCGGTGAAAGTGCAAATATGATAAAGCAGAGTGCGCTTTACGCCGCACAGCATTGTGACGGAATAAAGTTACAGATGCTCCACGTTTTAAGGGATACTGACCTTGAAAAAGACTACAACGAGGGTAAATTCTCGCTTTTCACACTCGAAGAATACACGCAGATTATATGTGACATTCTCTCGGAATTGCCCGAAAAAACGGTAATTCACCGTCTGACAGGTGACGGCGACAAAAATGAACTTATAGCACCAATGTGGACGGCAAACAAGAAACTTGTCATAAACACTTTGCGTGAAGCAATAAAAAATACCGTACATAAATAAAAACAGGCATCCTTTCGG
>JAZSCG010000041.1:0-1542 GCA_045602805.1 Feifaniaceae bacterium | reverse complement strand
ATTTAAAAATTCTCGGCAAAGCGAATCTTACCATAAATTCACGCACCTTCCCCGTACTTTTATCGTCACTCAACAACACGAAGGCAATTATAGTTGCCGCCGCTTTCATCGTATTTATCATCGTGGGACTCTTCCTCTTCTTCTATACGGAGCTCGGTCTCTCGGTGAAATCTACGGGCGATAATGCGGATATGAGTGAGGCGCAGGGTGTCAACGTCAAATTCAACAAGGTGCTCGGTCTTGCGATTTCAAACGGTCTCGTTGCTCTGTCAGGTGCAATTCTTGCACAGTATCAGGGCTTCGCCGATATAAATATGGGACGTGGTGCAATCGTAATCGGTCTTGCCGCTATTATTATAGGTCTGTCGGTTTCACTTAAAATTAAGTCCAACTTCGTAGTCAGCCTTATAGGCGTTGTAGGCGGAAGCGTTGCTTACTACCTCGTTTATACGTTTGTAATCTGGCTCGGTCTTGATACAGACCTTCTCAAAATGCTTTCAGCGGTAGTTGTTGCGGTATTCCTTGCGCTTCCGTACATTAAAAAAGAGTATTTTACAAAACCCAAAATACCTGCAGATATAGACGGAGGTGACGGCAATGCTTAAAATAACAAACCTCTACAAGACTTTCAATGCAAATACCGTCAACGAAAAGCGTGCTTTATCGGGGCTTAATCTCACCTTAAACGAGGGGGATTTCGTCACGGTTATCGGCGGTAACGGTGCAGGTAAGAGCACGATGCTCAACGCCATATCGGGCGTGTGGAAGCCCGACTACGGCACTATTGAAATTGACGGTGTAAACGTTACGAATATGCCTGCTTACAAAAGGGCATCCTTGCTTTGCAGGGTGTTTCAGGACCCGATGAAAGGCACTGCACCCGATATGGAGATTGCAGAAAACCTTTCAATTGCGGCACGCAGAGGCAAAAAACGTAAACTCATCTGGGGTCTGCCCAAAAAAGAACGTGAAAGTTACAAAGAACTTCTCGCACAGCTTGACTTAGGTCTTGAAAACAGACTTTCTACAAAAGTCGGCCTTCTGTCAGGCGGTCAGAGGCAGGCGGTCACGCTTCTTATGGCAACGCTCAAGAAGCCGAAGCTTCTTTTGCTTGACGAGCATACTGCCGCACTTGACCCGAAAACAGCATCTAAAGTACTTGAAATAACAAACAAGCTCGTCACCGAAAACAAGCTTACCACACTTATGGTCACTCACAATATGAATGACGCCATAAACTACGGCAACCGTCTCATTATGATGAACGAGGGCAATATAGTGGTGGATATATCCGGTGAGGAAAAGAAAAAGCTTACAAAGGCTGAACTTCTCAAACTCTTTGAAGTGGGAAGCGGCAGCGAATTTGCAAGCGATAAAGAAATTTTATCAAAATAAAAAAAGCGGTTCATCTTGAACCGCTTTTTCTTATGTTAAGAAGTCTTACGACAATTGGGCTTAATACTATGTTGACACCGAGTTCAACGAGGAAATTTGCACCTACAAGTACGAAAATCATATAATAAGCAACGTTGCCGCCGAGAC
>JAZSCG010000040.1:0-3509 GCA_045602805.1 Feifaniaceae bacterium | reverse complement strand
GGCTTGAAATCGCAAGGGCACTTGCAACAGAGCCGACACTTCTTCTTCTTGACGAGCCTGCGGCAGGTATGAATCCGCAGGAAACGGATGAACTTACGGCGTTTATCAAGCATATAAGAGATAAGTTTAATCTTACAATTCTTCTTATTGAGCATCATATGAATCTTGTTATGGACATTTCCGACCGTATATACGTAATTGACTTCGGCAAGCTTATTTCAAACGGTACGCCCGAAGTCGTTCAGGCGGATCAGCGTGTAATTGATGCATATCTGGGGGTGACTGAAGATGAGTAATATTCTTGAAATCAGGGACCTTACGGTATCCTACGGCGGTATTGAAGCCGTAAAGGGCATTTCGCTTGACGTGCCCGAGGGTGAAATCGTTACTCTTATCGGTGCAAACGGCGCAGGTAAGAGTACGACACTTAAAACGATAGCAGGTCTTGTTAAATCAAAGACGGCGTCTATCAAATTTATGGGCAACGAAATTTCGGGAATGACACCTGATAAGATAGTTACGAGCGGTATCACACTTGTTCCCGAAGGAAGAAGGGTTTTCCCCAACCTCACGGTAAAGGAGAATCTTCGTATCGGTGCATATCTGAGAAAAGACAGTCTGGATTCTGACTTTGAATACGTTTACAGTCTTTTCCCCCGACTCAAGGAGAGAGAATGGCAGCTTGCAGGTACACTCTCGGGCGGTGAACAGCAGATGCTTGCCGTTGCAAGGGCGCTTATGAGCAAGCCCAAGCTCATCATGATGGATGAACCGTCACTCGGTCTTGCACCGCTTGTTGTTAAGAGCATTTTTGACATTATCAAGACCATTAACGAGCAGGGTATAACGGTACTTCTTATCGAGCAGAACGCAAATATGGCGCTTCAGGCGGCAGATACTGCATACGTGCTTGAAACGGGAAGAATCACAATGACGGGAACGGGCAGTGAACTGCTTCGTGACGAACGTATTAAAGAGGCGTATCTCGGTAAGAGCAAAAAGGAGTAATACAGGAATGAAAAGAAATCTTATTCGTGATTTTTATTCGGATATGGAAAGCTATGGCGGAAAGACCGTTGTTGTAGGCGGATGGGCACGTTCTATCCGTGACTCTAAAGCTTTCGGATTTATTGACTTGAATGACGGTAGTTATTTCAAGGGCGTTCAGATAGTTTTTGAACGTGAAAATATCACAAACTACGATGAAATTGCATCTCTCAACGTGGGAAGTGCAGTTGTCGTAACGGGCACGTTGGTGCTCACCCCCGAAAACAAACAGCCTTTTGAAATCAAGGCGCAGAGCATTGAGGTTGAGGGTGAATCAACCCCCGATTATCCGCTTCAGAAGAAGCGTCACACGGTGGAATATCTGCGTGAGCAGGCGTATCTCCGTCCGAGGACGAATCTTTTCTCTGCGGTTTTCCGTGTGAGAAGTGAAGTTGCGTATGCAATTCATACATTCTTCCATGACAGAGGCTTTGTGTACGTTCATACACCGCTTCTGACAGCTTCCGATTGTGAGGGTGCGGGCGAAATGTTCCGTGTTACCACGCTTGACGTAAACAATCCTCCGAGGAATGAGGATGGCAGTATCGACTGGTCGCAGGACTTTTTCGGAAAGAGTGCAAACCTCACCGTTTCGGGTCAGCTTGAGGGTGAAACGTATGCTATGGCATTCGGCAACATCTATACCTTCGGTCCGACCTTCAGGGCAGAAAATTCAAATACTGCACGCCATGCGGCAGAGTTCTGGATGATAGAGCCTGAAATTGCATTTGCTGATCTTGATGACAATATGCAGCTTGCATGGGATATGATTCAGTATATAATCAAGCACGTTCTTGATAAGTGTAAGCCTGAACTTGAATTCTTCAACAGCTTTGTAGATAAGGGGCTTCTTGACAGACTTAACACACTTGCAAAGAGTGAGTACCGCAAGGTAACCTATACCGAAGCGGTTGACCTTCTCTTAAAGAGCGGTGCGGAATTCAAGTATCCCGTATCGTGGGGCTGTGACTTACAGACAGAGCATGAGAGATATCTCACAGAGCAGATATATAAGATGCCCGTATTCGTTATCGACTATCCGAAAGAAATTAAGTCGTTCTATATGCGCCTTAACGATGACGGTAAGACGGTTGCGGCAATGGACCTTCTTGTTCCCGGTGTCGGCGAAATCATCGGCGGAAGCCAGAGAGAAGAAAGACTCGATGTTCTGCTTGACCGTATGAAAGAATGTAATCTCAACGAGGAAGATTACTGGTGGTACGTAAATCTTCGTCGCTACGGCGGTACGAAGCATGCAGGCTACGGTCTCGGTTTTGAACGTATTATCATGTATCTCACCGGTGTTTCTAATATCAGGGACGTAATTCCCTATCCGAGAACAGTCGGCAACTGTGAATATTAATGAAACTTGAAATTATCGCAAGAATAAGAACTGATTTTCCGACAAAGTTCGGTCTGCCGAGGCAGAGCGGTCTTGTCCCCGAGCTTTGCGGAAAAATAGTTTTTGAGAAAAAGTACAGAAACCCGCAGGCGCTACGAGGGCTTGAGGGTTTCTCACATATTTGGCTGATATGGGGCTTTAATTTGGCAAAAAAAGAGGATTGGTCGCCGACTGTGCGACCGCCACGACTTGGCGGTAACACCCGTATGGGCGTTTTTGCGACACGTTCACCGTTTCGCCCCAACAGTATTGGGCTTTCGTGTGTAAAGCTTGAAAAAATAGAGGGGGACACCCTCTACGTGTCGGGTATCGACCTTGCCGATAACACGCCGATTTATGACATCAAGCCCTATCTGCCGTATGCAGATAGCCACCCCGATGCAACGGGCGGTTTTGCCGAGAACGTTGAGCAGTATATGCTTAAGGTCGAGTTTGACGAGGAATTGCTTTCGCTTCTCCCCGAAGATAAGAGGGAGGGGGCAATCGGTATGCTCTCGCAGGACCCGAGGCCGTCGTACAACGATGACCCTAACCGCATTTTCGGCGTTGAGTACGCAGGATATGACATACGTTTTAAAGTAAAAAACAAAACCCTCACGGTCTGTGAGGTAATTAATAAATAAAAAAAGACACCGAAGGGCGTGTTCACTTAGGGATGAATCGGTCTCGGCTTGACCTTTTCCGTTAATACTTCATATAAAAATTCCGTGATACACAAAGTATTACGGAAATTTTATTATTTTGTCTAAACCAAAAATTTTCAACCCAAAACTGCAAAGCACTACAAAAAGCATTATTTTAGATGAAGAACAAGGCAAAAGACCTCCATAATCCTGACAGATATGGAGGTCTTTTAACAGAGTTATGCGCCAAAATTATGTTTTTTGGGCAAATAATCCCTAAGCAAACACGCGCTTGGGTTTTAATCTTTGTTGTGATGTTTGCATATTGCGTTGTATATTATGAGGCCCGTGACACTTATCAGGAATGCCGCCGCAAAGATTATAACGGCAAAGAGGTAACTTTCAGTGCCGAGTGCATCACCGCCGATTGTGGAGGT
>JAZSCG010000039.1:0-1970 GCA_045602805.1 Feifaniaceae bacterium | reverse complement strand
AATCCTTACAGTACTTGACGTTTTCGCCTGCCTGTGTGCAGGTGGACTTAACGGAAACTGTTTCAACTGTTTCACCGTGACCTGTCTTTTCGATTACTTCTGTCTTGTAGCAAGTGCCGCATTCAGCGCAGAATGTAGCCTTTTCGCCGTCCTGTGTGCAGGTGGCGGGGATTGTTTTTGTATAGCCCTCTGTATGTGTGTGCTTCTCAAATGTCTTTGTTTCAAGCACTGCATCACACTTTGTGCAGTAACGTGTCATCTGACCGTCGTGCTCTGCTGTTGCTTCGAAATCGACCTTCCAGATTCCTTCGTCGTGTCCTGTGGACTCAACGGGCTTTGTGGCTGTCTTTTCACCGCATTCTTTGCAGAAGGTTTCGATAATGCCTGCATCCGTGCAGGTGGGTTTTGTTGTGGGTACGTCGATAGTTTCAGCGTGAGGAAGCTTTTCAATAGCAGTTGTGGCAATAACGTCACCGCAGATATCGCAGGTTGTTTCAATAACGCCTTCCTTGCTGCAGGTAGCCTCTGTTACAACAGTGTCTGTTGTTTCGGGGTGATTGAGTGCGGGGATTAAACCGTCGCCCGACTTCCATTCGTTAATGTCTGCAATTTCTTCTTCGCAGATTTCGTCAAGATAGCACTTGCCGCATTCGCACTCGTAGTATGCTTTGTAGCCGTCGTTTTCGCAGTCAGCCTCTGCGCCGTCAACAAGTGTGAGATCACAGACGTGAATATCGCCGATTACTATCATATCGTAATCCTTATGATTTTCTGCTACGTAATCAACAAGCTCGCCGTAAGGCTCTGTTGAAGCCTTGATTACAAGTGAGGATGCAAAAGTTATAGAATCAGCAGGTTCTTTGTAAAAAGCCCATATTGCATAAGTTTTTGTATCGTCATCATATTCTTTGCGGTTTACAGCAAGAATATTTCCGCCGTTGATAGTGATTTCGAAGTCTGAAGTGATTCTTGCACCATAAACTGTACCGCCGTTGATTATAACTTTTTGGCATCCAGATAATGCATCACCTGTAACATAACCATCATTAATAATAATTTTTTTATTCAGCGCTCTTATATTGCCTTCAATTATGCCGCCGTTGATAGTTATATCAGAATAGTCTGAATGAAGTACTCTGTCAGCATTTGTGCTCAGCTTGCCGTCTCCTTCAACCGTAAGGTTACTGTCATAACCAATGTCACTGTAACTGCTGACAGCAAAGCAATCAGTGATTTCTTCTGAATCAGGAACGAAAATAAGCTTATTACCGCCCTTGAGATTGAGTGTCAGCGGTATCGTATTATGGCTGATCAACACAGCCCATGTGTAGGAGCCATTACTTTGGGTAACGCCGGCACCCTCATACTCATAGTTGTTGAGAGTAAGCACGCCGTCTTTAAAATAAGCGTAGCCGCCCGAAGGCTCGGTTGTTGTGGTTGCGGTTGCACCGTTTGCAAGGTAGTCGCCATCGTTCATCTCAACACCGCCTACCCAAAGTCCTGCTTCTGCCGCAGAGGTGTTAACACCAACTGCCGCAAAGATACCGATAACCATTGCAAGTGTCAGCAAAACAGCTACCGATTTTTTGAAAAATTTCATAGAATTTTTCTCCTTTCGTGTTGGTTTATAATGGGTATACTTTTGTCAGTATACATTCTTACATCGTAATTCTATCACCTTTTTTCAGTTTGCACATTGTACTTTAGTGCAGAAATGGAAATTTTTTTAAATTTTTTATAAAAAAAGACGGCAGATTGCTCTGCCGCCAAATTGATACGATACTTTATTCTGTTTTATGATCGTTGATAACAAGACCGCTTTCACGCACTCTTACCGCAAGCTCGGTGCGGTTACGAAATCCCGTCCGGTTTTTCATGTTCTGAATATGGGTTTTCACAGTGGCAACTGATATATAGAGCTTTTCGGCTATGGCAGCATCCGTATCTCCGGCCACAACCAGGCGAAGAAC
>JAZSCG010000038.1:0-2023 GCA_045602805.1 Feifaniaceae bacterium | reverse complement strand
TTTTCACCGTCCCAGACCCTGCCGTTTTTTATAAGTATCTTTGGCATATCAGTTTTCCCCCACTACTCTGTAAAGTGTTCTTTGAACTGCAAATTCATGCTCGTAGGAATATGGATTTGCTTTTTCACCGATAACAGAGCCGTAAAAATCTTTTATCATTTCATCATATCGGGAAAGGGTGGGAACATCTTTTACATCGACTTTTTCTTTCATGTCCCGATATCTGTTTGGTGCAATATCTGTTGTGGATTTAGTCATTTCCACATCAAGCTCAATCGGTTTTATCTCAACGGTACCTTTACTTCCCATAACGGCAAATCTTCTCATTCCCCAGCCGTTTACTTCTACGGAAAGATTGGTTATTTTTGCAATTGCTTTGTCATACTCCAAAACTGCAAAAGTGTTATCATCCGAATAAACACCTTCAAATCCGGTTTGTTTGATAAACGGATAAACTTTTTTCGGTTCACCCAAGATGCTTACAATCAAATCGATAAGGTGAGAACCGAAAATATACATTGAACCGCCTTTAAACTGCCTCAGCCACTGTCTGTACTCTTTTGAGTGATACGTACTCATTTCAGCGTCTATTTGATAAATCTCGCCTAATTCACCTGAGTTTATCATATCCATAAGCTTTTGTATCGCAAAATTATAGCGATACATATATCCCGTTTGAACAGTAAGCTTTTTTTCTTTGGCTGCAGTTAAAAGCATTTCAAATTCATCCAAAGTACCGCTTATTGGCTTGTCGATATGAACGTGTTTACCTGCATCTATGCACTTTTTAGCAAATTTTGTTAAATTTGGTACGTCACATTCAACCAAAACTGCATCGGCTTTTTCAATTATTTCTTCGACGCTTAATCTCTGTAAATCCTTGTAGCAAGGAAGATTGCCCCTCTTTTCAACCCACTCTTTGTTTTCCTCGGCATAGCCCACAACCTCAAAAAGTTCAGGAAATTTTCGTACTGCAAGCATTTTTCCCTCTGCATGATTATGTCCTATGCCAATTTGCCCGATTTTGACTTTTTTTATTACATGTCCCTCCAGTCAAAGACCGTGCCCATGGGGAAATCTTTATCATCGCAAAGTTCATTGTAAATCTGCGGTGCATTCAGGGGTGATTCGATACGTGATACGATAGGTTCAACCTGAATTCTCTTTGAAGCTATCATATCAAGGATTGCGTTGCAATCATCGTTATGCGTCCAGTGATGCGGATAGGATTCAACCTTCGGACGTACAAAATTGTGTGCGCCGATAAGTTTTACACCCGGTCTGTGCACCATCTTGTAATAATCAACGAGGCTGTCGGAAACTCTCGTACAGCCGAGCAGAGAAATTCTGCCCATCCAGGAAGCACATTCGAGTGCCTGATTCATCGCCTGTGCTACGCCCGTAACTTCAACACAGCCGTTAACGCCTTTGCCTTTTGTAACTTCTTTTACTTTTTCAACGAAATCTTCGTCCGACGGGTCAAACGCATAGTCTGCACCAAGCTGTAATGCAAGTTCCCTTCTTGCAGGATTAAGGTCTACCGCAATAACGGGATTTGCACCCGAAAGTCTTAAAAACTGCGTTGAGAAAATTCCGAGCAGGCCCTGTCCCATAACCATTGCACTTTCACCGAGCTCGATTTCGAGTTTTCTCACGCCGCCGAGACCCATAGAAGCGATAACGACAAACGCCGCTTCAAGTGACGTAACCTTGTCATTTTCAACCTTCGTTATATCTTCTTCGGGACGAATGTTATATTTTGCGTGGTGGCCGTGATAAACGACAACTCTGTCGCCAACGGCTACTTTTGTAACGTCTGCGCCGACTTCTTCTACGTAGCCTACGCCGCAATAACCTAATGCTTTAGGGAATTTCTTGGATGTGAGTCCCAAAAGATTGGCTCTTTCCGTACCGCCGCTTACGACGGTATATTCCATTTTTACAAGAACGTCTTTTTCGGTTATCTGCGGCACTTCTTTCTCTACGAGTTCAGCCGTATGAATACCCGTGAACAATATCTGCT
>JAZSCG010000037.1:0-2125 GCA_045602805.1 Feifaniaceae bacterium | reverse complement strand
CTTTTCAACATCGCTGAGTTCACCCTCGGCGTGTGAAAGCAAAAATTCAATGTTGTCACGGCAATTCTTGAGCCTGTCAAGCGCCGCCTTTGACGAATTTATGATTTCATCCGAGAAGTTAATCGGACTTCTGTAATGTGCAGAAAGTAAGAAGAAACGGATAACGCCGTAACCGTATTTTTCCGAAATGTCACGAACGGTTAAGAAGTTGCCCAGACTCTTACTCATCTTCTGATTGTTTATGTTGATGTAGGCGTTGTGCAGCCAGTAGTTTGCAAAAGGACAGCCGTTTGCCGCCTCACTCTGCGCAATCTCGTTTTCGTGGTGGGGGAAGGTGAGATCCATTCCGCCGCCGTGAATATCAATGGTCTTGCCGAGGAATCGGTTGCTCATTGCAGAACATTCGATGTGCCAGCCGGGACGGCCACGTCCCCAAGGTGATTCCCAATAGGGCTCACCCTCTTTTGCGGCTTTCCACAGTGCAAAGTCAAGCGGGTCTTCCTTAACGTCACCCACTTCGATGCGGGCACCGCTTTCAAGCTCGTCAATCGGCATATGTGAAAGTTTACCGTAGTCTGCAAAACGGCGTGTTCTGTAATACACGTCACCGTTTACTGCATAGGCGTAGCCTTTTTCTTCGAGTGTTTTTATAAGCTCAATCATAGCGTCGATATTTTCCGTTGCTTTGGGGTGCGTCGTCGCTTTTTTGACACCAAGTCCCTGTGCATCGGTAAAATATTCGGCAATATATTTTTCACTTACCTCCTCAAAGGAGATACCCTCTTCATGTGAACGCTTGATGATTTTATCGTCAACGTCGGTAAAATTCTGCACGAAATTCACCTTGTAGCCCTTGTATTCGAGATAACTTCTGAGTGCGTCAAACACGACGAAGGGGCGTGCGTTGCCTATATGGAAAAAGTTGTACACGGTAGGACCGCAGGAGTACATAAGCACTTCACCCGGATTTACGGGTACAAACTCTTCTTTTTTTCTTGTAAGGTCATTATAGAATTTCATTTGAGTACCTCTTTGTTCTTGTAGATATAGTTTACTGCGGATATTACCGCAAGAATTGCTGAAACGGCAAGCAGATATACGCTGTAACAGGTTTCAAATACGGCGTATTCGACCAGCATAACGAATATTGCAACGTCCTGCACGACCGTTTTTACCTTGCCCCACATATCTGCGGCGATGACACAGTTTTTGCCTGCCGCAAGACAGCGAAAGCCCGTCACGATAAATTCTCTCGTGAGGATGAAAAACGCCGACCAAACGGTAATTTTACCGCCCCAGCCGAAGAATATTGCGATAAGTATACCCGATAAAACGAGAATCTTGTCTGCAATCGGGTCAAGAAACTTTCCAAGGTCGGTCACAAGATTGTACTTTCTTGCGATGTAACCGTCAAGCCAGTCGGTCCATGCGGCGATTAAATAGAGTATTGCTGATGCAAGATAGTTCCCCGAAATGAACAGATAAAAGAATACGGGACACATAAGTATTCTTGCAATACAGATTTTGTTGGGTAAATTCATTTTAAACAGCCTCCCCGTAAAGATCGTATTCTACAACTTCGGTTATTTTCACGGTTATGATTTCACCGATTTGAATGGGTGAAGATGCGGTAAAGAATATCTCGCCGTCAACCTCGGGTGCATAGTAGCGTGACCTGCCGAACCAACATTCTGCAAGTCTGTCATACCCTTCGACAACGACAGAGGTCTCTTTTCCGAGCAGTTTTTTATTCTTTTCGTCTGCAATACGGCAGGCGATTTTCTCAATTTCTTCCTTGCGGGCGTTTTTAACGTCCTCATCAATTTGATTATCAAATTCTGCCGCAGGCGTACCCTCCTCGGCTGAGTAGGCGAAAACCCCCACTTTGTCAAAACGAACCTTTTCCACAAAGTCACAGAGTGTCTTAAAATCCCCCTCACTCTCCCCGGGGAAGCCCGTGATAAAGGTGGTGCGAAGTGATGCGTTTGGCATCTTCTCACGGATTTTTTCTATGGTTGAAAGAATGTCACTCTGTGTGCCACGGCGTTTCATTGCAGAAAGCACGTTGTCCGATGCGTGCTGGAGAGGTAAATCAATGTAATTTACTATCTTGTCGTTTGACGCC
>JAZSCG010000036.1:0-3507 GCA_045602805.1 Feifaniaceae bacterium | reverse complement strand
AACCCCGCACTCAGACTGTGGAAGGCGGCTATGCATCCGCTTCATGAAGGTCTGTCATACAGAGGATTTCCGAAGGCTGACGGTGTTACATCTGCGACCTACTGCAAGTATACGGGTGATGTTCCGACCGAACAGTGTACGTCCGATTTTGCATACTATGTAAAAGGCACAACGCCTGCCGAGATATGTCAGGGACATACGGCGACGGGCGTGTACGATGCGGGTTACGAATACGATTCTACAGGTAATCCTATAATTCCCGAAGTGCCTCCCGAAGTAATACCCGAAACACCGACAGATATACCTCCGGAGACGGGTGAGGGTGAGGAAGAAGGTACAGGCGAACAAACACCCCCTGAAGGAACGGATACACCACCGACACCGGAAACACCGCCTGCGGATACACCACCGACAGACGAAGGAAATACGGAGAATACGGAAAACACGGAAACAATTCCCGTAATAACCCAATAATAAAAAGCGGCACAAATATGCCGCTTTTTATTATTGTTTGCAAAATCGTGACTAAGATGATATAATCATATTATATTTGATTTATGGGGGCGACATAATGAAGTGTTGTTACTGCGGATACGGTGAAAGCAAGGTTGTGGATTCCAGACCTGCGGAAGAGGGAAGCAGCATCAGGAGAAGAAGAGAATGTCTCAAATGCGGTAAGCGTTTTACTACATATGAGATTATAGAAACATTGCCTCTTGTTATAGTTAAAAAAGACAAGTCAAGGCAGGCATATGACAGAAATAAACTCGTCACAGGTATAGTACGTGCCTGTGAAAAGAGACCTGTTCCTATGGCAGTCATAGAAAATCTTGTTGATGAAATAGAAGTTGAAATGCACAATTCGCTTGACCGTGAAATAACTTCCGTCAAGATAGGTGAGCTTGTTATGGACAAACTCAAGGATATAGACCAGGTGGCATATGTTCGTTTTGCCTCTGTTTACAGACAGTTCAGGGACATAAATACATTTATGGACGAACTCACAAAGCTTTTGAAAAACGAGAGATAGTAAAATAAAAAACCTCACATAGTGAGGTTTTTATTCTTATAATCGGTTAAATGACAGCGTCCTGTTGTTACAGGATACCGATAACACAATGCCTATTGCCATAAAGCTTGAAAGCATTGATGAACCACCGTAACTGAAAAAGGGAAGCGTTATTCCGATTACGGGGAACATACCGACACACATCAGAATGTTGATAAAGACCTGAAAAACAAATGTTGCAAAAACACCGATACAGAGCAGGGCACCGAAAGAATCCTCAGCCTGCTTTGAACGGTAGAATATTCTGCACATTACAGCAACAAGAAGTGCAAGCAGTAAAATTGTGCCTATAAAGCCAAGTTCTTCACCGGAAACGGAGAATATAAAGTCTGTGTGATGAGCCGGGACGTAGCCGTTTTGAACCTGTGAGCCGTGAAAAAGGCCCTTTCCTGCAAAACCTCCGGAACCAATTGCAATTTTTCCTTGAACTGCCTGGTATCCGACGTCCGACGGGTCAAGCTCGGGATTGAAACCGAATATTATTCGGTTTTTCTGATAGTCGTGAAGAAAATGTGTCCACAGAAAAGGAACGGATATTGCCCCGACGGCAAGTACACCGACAAAGTACCAAATACTGAGTCCTGCGATAAAGAGCATAAGTGCCGTAATAAAGACGTAAACGATAAGCATACCTAAGTCGCCCGTGAGCATTAGCGGTACAAGTATCACTGCAGCAATGCCCATTGTAGTGGTAATGCCTCTGAGTGAACTGATATTGTCGCCGAATCGGCTGATAACCGATGCGATTACGATGATATAAGCGAGCTTTACAAATTCACTCGGCTGAATAGAAATGGGACCGAAGTTAAGCCAGTTCCTGTTCGTGCTTCCTGTCGGACCGGTACCGAATACAAGCGTTACGCCTAAACACAGCAGACTTAAAATAAGCATAACAAACCATAATTCAGAGAATATCTGATAGTCGATTTTTGAAATGACTACCATAAGTATGAATCCTATTACTGCTGAAAAAAGTTGTACTGCAATAAGCCGGCTCGACATTGACGAGGTGGCACTTGCCACAAGAATAAGCCCGTAAACCGAGCACGCAACGGTCAGCGCAATAAGCAGGATATCCGCAGTTTCAAAGTAACTTCGTATGTTGTATTTGATTTTTCTGATAATGTCAGACAAAACGGTAGCCTCCAAATTGTGATTGTTTTTAGTATATCACAATTAAAACACTTGTAAATACTTTTAATTTGTAATACTATATAGTAAGATGATAAAAAATATTAGGGGAGAAATACTATGTTATCTGATGTAGAAATTGCAAGACAGTGTAATATGAAAAATATTACGGAAATAGCACAAAAACTCGGACTTGAGTTTGATGATATTGAACTTTACGGTAAATATAAGGCAAAGATATCCGATGAGGCTATTGACCGTTTGAAAGATAAAGAAGACGGTAAACTGATTCTTGTTACTGCCATAAACCCGACACCTGCAGGTGAGGGAAAGACGACTGTTTCAGTCGGTCTTGGTCAGGCACTTGAAAAACTTGGTAAAAAGACGGTTATTGCCCTTCGTGAGCCTTCGCTCGGTCCGGTATTCGGTATAAAGGGCGGCGCTGCAGGCGGCGGTTATTCGCAGGTAGTGCCTATGGAAGAGATAAATCTGCATTTTACAGGTGACTTCCATGCTATTACAACTGCAAACAATCTTTTGTGTGCAATGATAGATAATCATATCCAGCAGGGAAATACGCTTGGTATTGATCCCAGACAGATAATTTTCAAGAGATGTCTTGATATGAACGACCGTGCGCTCAGAAACGTTGTTATAGGTCTTGGCGGCAGGGTTAACGGTATTCCTCGTGAAGACGGTTTCCAGATTACTGTTGCAAGTGAAATTATGGCAATTCTCTGCCTTTCAAGCAATGTTGAGGAACTTAAGGACAGACTCTCCAAAATACTTATCGGATATACATATGACAGACAGCCTGTGTACTGTGCAGACCTTAAATGTGCAGGCGCTATGGCGGCAGTTCTTAAGGATGCGTTAAAGCCTAATCTCGTGCAGACTCTTGAATATACACCGTGTATAATACACGGCGGTCCCTTCGCAAATATTGCACATGGCTGTAACTCACTCAAAGCAACACAGACGGCGCTTAAACTCGGTGATTATGTTGTTACCGAAGCGGGCTTTGGTGCAGATCTGGGTGCAGAAAAGTTCCTTGATATCAAATGCCGTTTCGGCGGTCTCAAGCCCGATGCAGTTGTTATCGTGGCAACAGTTCGTGCGCTCAAGTACAACGGTGGCGTCAAGAAGGAAGACCTTAAAGAAGAAAATGTTGCCGCTCTTGAAAAGGGTATCGTAAATCTCGGTAAGCATATTGAAAATATTGCAAAGTTCGGTCTTCCTGTAGTTGTTACAATCAACAGATTTGAAAGTGACACGGATGCAGAAGTCAAGTTTATAGAAGATTACTG
>JAZSCG010000035.1:0-2347 GCA_045602805.1 Feifaniaceae bacterium | reverse complement strand
TTTGCAAGTCTTTCGTTGATGCGAAGCCCTGTCGTACCCTCTTTACCGTCAATAAATATCTTAATCATTCAAAAACTCCGTAATGAACTTAATTTGTTCTGTCACCGAATCGGGACAGGTTCCGCCCTTTGAAATACGCTTATTTACGCAAGTTTCAAGGCTTATATCTTCATACAAATCCTCATCAAACAGAGGTGAAATCTCCTTATACGCTTCAAACGGAAGGTTGTCGAGAACATAGCCTTCATTTATACACTTGGCAACAAGCTGACCGACTGCCTTATATGCACTTCTGAAAGGCATACCCTTCTTCACGAGATAGTCAGCAAGATCTGTCGCATTGATAAAGCCTTCTTTAGCCGCCTTAAGCATATTGTCTGCTCGGACAGAGAGTGTTTCTATCATGGGTGTAAACACTTCAAGACATTTTTTCACCGTATCAACAGCATCAAACACCGCCTCTTTATCCTCTTGCATATCCTTGTTGTATGCAAGCGGAATGCCTTTGAGCGTTGTAAGCAGTGCAAATAAATCACCGTATACCCTGCCCGTCTTACCTCTTACGAGTTCTGCCATATCGGGATTCTTTTTCTGTGGCATAATGCTTGAACCCGTGGTATAAGAATCGTCAAGTTCAATAAACTTGAATTCCCATGACGACCACAAAATTATCTCTTCGGAAAATCTTGAAAGATGCATCATAAGAGTTGAGAATGCCGCCATAAGTTCAACACAGAAATCCCTGTCGGATACACCGTCCAAACTGTTGAGTGTAACACCGTCAAAGCCGAGTTTTTCTGCAACCATATCACGGTCGGTGTCATATGTAGTACCTGCAAGTGCACAGCTTCCCAGAGGCGAATAGTTCATTCTTGCCACCGCATCTTTTATCCTTGTAACATCCCTTGAAAGCATCATCGCATACGCCATAAGGTGATGACCGAAGGTTATCGGCTGTGCCCTCTGCAGATGTGTATAACCCGGCATTATAACCGACTTATTCTCATCAGCCTTTTTAACTATTGCACGCATAAGGCCTTTGATAAGAGCCGTTATTTCTTCACACTCATCACGGAGCCAGAGGCGAATATCAAGAGCAACCTGATCGTTTCTACTTCTTGCAGTATGCAGTCTTTTACCTACATCACCGATACGTTTTGTAAGTTCTGCCTCAACAAACATATGGATGTCTTCAGCTTCCATATCGAACTGCAAAGCGCCGTTTTCAATATCTTCTAAAATGGCACTAAGGCCATCAATGATGGTCTTAGCGTCATTTTCGGATATTATGTTCTTAGCACCAAGCATTGCTGCGTGTGCCATTGAGCCGGTTATGTCCTGTTTAAACATCCTGCTGTCAAAATGTATAGACGAGTTAAAATCATCTGCCGTCTTATCAAGTTCTTTGGCAAAGCGACCTGCCCACATTTTACCCATAATTTTTATCCTTTTTGGAATTATTTATTATTCTGCTTGCTCTTAGCCCATACTTTTACCGGGAGACCGAAGAGGTTGATAAATCCGCCTGCATCAGCCTGATTGTAAACGTCATCCTCGTCAAACGTTGCGATTTCTTCACTGTAAAGTGTGTAGGGTGACGTAACACCTGCATTTATCATATTGCCCTTGTAGAGTTTGAGTTTTACATCGCCCGTAACCGTCTGCTGTGTTGAATCAACGAAAGCAGAGAGGGCTTCACGAAGAGGTGTGAACCACTGACCGAAGTATACAAGTTCAGCAAATCTGCCTGCAACAAGTTCTTTGTAGTGCTGAGTATCACGGTCAAGCGTGATTGTTTCAAGCACCTGATGTGCCTTGTAGAGAATTGCACCGCCGGGAGTTTCGTAAACGCCACGTGACTTCATACCTACAAGACGGTTTTCAACGAGGTCTGCAAGACCGATACCGTTTTCACCGCCGAGTTTGTTGAGTGTTTCAACTATTTCAACAGCACCCATCTTCTTACCGTCGATAGCAACCGGAACACCCTTTTCAAATGAGATTGTTACGTAAGTTGCCTTATCGGGAGCCATTTCGGGAGATACACCGAGTTCAAGGAAACCGGGTTCGTTATACTTAGGCTCGTTTGCGGGATTTTCAAGGTCAAGCCCTTCATGTGAAAGATGCCAGAGATTCTTGTCCTTTGAATAGTTTGTTTCACGGCTTATCTTTAAGGGGATGTTATGCGCTTCTGCATAATCGATTTCCTGATCCCTTGACTTGATATCCCACTCTCTCCAGGGAGCGATGATGGGCATATCGGGAGCGTACGCCATTATAGAAAGTTCAAAACGAACCTGATCATTACCCTTGCCTGTGCAACCGTGACAGATAGCATCTGCACCTT
>JAZSCG010000034.1:0-1640 GCA_045602805.1 Feifaniaceae bacterium | reverse complement strand
TACGGCAAAGTTGCTCCCGAAAACGTAAAAGCCATTCTTGATGAGTACAGACAGAAAGGATAAAGACTATGAAGACAAATGCTCAACTCGCTGAGATCAGAGAATTGAATAAGGATGCTATTGCATTAAGACACGGTATTCCTACAGATCTGAACTCTAAAGAAAAACATATACTCTGTTGCGGCGGTACAGGTTGTACTTCGTCGCATTCAAAAGATATTATTGCTGAATTTGAAAAGCAGGTTGCAGATAAGAAACTTGACAACGTTAAGATTGTTATGACGGGTTGTTTCGGTCTTTGTGCACTCGGTCCCGTTGTTATTGTTTATCCTGAAGGCACGTTCTACAGCTGTGTAAAGGTTGAAGACGTAGCAAGGATTGTTGACGAGCATATTATCGGCGGAAATCCCGTTAAGGAACTCGTTTACGAAGAAACACTTGACGGCGATGAAATAAAGCCTCTTGAAAAGACACCTTTCTATGAGAAGCAGACGAGAGTTGCACTCAGAAACTGCGGTGTTATCGATCCTGAGAATATTGATGAATATATAGCGGCAGACGGTTATCTTGCACTCAAAAAAGCACTTACTGAAATGACACCCGAACAGGTAATTCAGGAAGTTTTGGATTCAGGTCTTCGCGGACGTGGCGGTGCAGGCTTCCCGACCGGTAGAAAATGGCAGTTCTGTGCGGCACAGCCCAAGGGTGTGAAGTATGTCTGCTGTAATGCCGACGAAGGTGACCCGGGTGCATTTATGGACCGTTCCGTTCTCGAAAGTGATCCCCATGTTGTAATCGAGGCTATGACTATTGCTGCTTATGCTATAGATGCTACACAGGGTTATGTGTACGTTCGTGCTGAATATCCGATAGCCGTTAACCGTTTCAAAATTGCTATTGAACAGGCGAGAGAATACGGTATGCTCGGTAAGAATATCATGGGCACAGATTTCTCGTTTGATATTGATATCAGACTTGGTGCAGGCGCATTCGTGTGCGGTGAAGAAACTGCACTTATGACTTCTATTGAAGGTAAGAGAGGCGAACCCAGACCCAGACCGCCGTTCCCGGCTATCAAAGGTCTTTTCGGTAAGCCCACTCTTCTCAACAACGTTGAAACGTATGCAAACGTACCGAGAATTATCTTAAACGGTGCAAAGTGGTATTCTTCAATGGGTACGGAAAGATCTGCCGGTACGAAGGTTTTTGCACTCGGCGGCAAGATAACGAATACAGGTCTTGTTGAAGTTCCTATGGGTACGTCACTTCGCACCATTATTGAAGAAATCGGCGGCGGTATACCCGGCGGTAAGAAGTTCAAGGCTGCACAGACGGGTGGTCCTTCAGGCGGTTGTATTCCTGCATCTCTTATTGATACAAAGATTGAATATGAATCACTGATGGAAATTGGTTCTATGATGGGTTCAGGCGGTCTTATCGTAATGGATGAAGATACATGTATGGTTGATATAGCAAAGTTCTTCCTTGAATTCACGGTTGATGAATCCTGCGGTAAGTGTACACCCTGCCGTATAGGTACAAAGCGTATTTATGAGATAATCTGCAAGATTACAGAGGGTAAGGCAGAAATGAAGGATCTTGACCTTCTTAAAGAGCTCTGTAACTACGTTAAGGAAAAT